>NZ_JBBJLN010000009.1:0-189281 GCF_037658235.1 Yunchengibacter salinarum
AACCATCGCTCCTTCTCACACAAGAAGTATCCTTCTCGTTAGAGACCAGAACAATAGTACGTAAAAAACGCACCACCGTCCTCATCTCCCTTCCAAAATCACAATGTCAAAGAACAAAACCGCGCCGTAACCTGTTGGTTTCTTTGCGGGATCGCCGTTTCGACCGTTTCCGGTTCTCATCGGCGACGGGAGCGGTTTATAAGCAGCAGCCACTGACCTGTAAAGCCCTTTTTTGAAGTTTTTTGAAAAAGGGTCAAAAAGGCTGGAATTCCGCGGATAAGGCGGGGGCACATTCACCGGGGCAAGACGCGCCCGACCATGCGCAGCGGGTCAATCGATCCAGGTGGCCTGCTGATGGGCCACCGCCTCGGCAAGCCCGTCCACGGCAAAACGCGCATTGAGGCCCGGCAGACCGGTGCCATAGGAGGGCGCCATGGCGGACACCAGAGATTCCCGCAAGGCAGGCGCGGGGGCACCGGTGATCGGCACATAGGGAACATGCCCGAAATCCGACGCCCTCACCCCCCGGATAGGTCTCAGGCGGCCCGGCGGCTGCCCCCGCACATCACCAAGCCCGGCCATGGCGCGCGCGCCTGCCCCCAGAAACAGGCGGCGATCATAAGCACTGGCACCCACCCCAAGGCCGCCCGCATGACCGGGCCGGGCGGCATCATGGCGGGACAGGGGCGCCAGAATCCAGTCAGCAAGGGAAATCACGCCGCCATCCGGCAAAACCAGATAGCTCATGGTGAGTCGCTGCCCCACGGCAAGGGAGGGTGGCAGATTTCTGCCCTTGGGGCGTACGGGAACGACCAATCCCCTGCCCTGTTCCGGGCCGATCGGGTCGGCGGCGGCCATGGCGGCGATCGCGTTATGCTGGCCTGCGGGCATCAACGCGGAAATGACGAAAGAGAAGATGAGGATGCGCCCCGGCAAACGGGCGCCTAAAAGAGCGGCGCCGCGCGCACCATGCCGTGCCCGACATACGGGTCGCTGTCGCGTGACTCGGCTTTTTCGGTGATCAGGCACAGGCATGATCCTTTGCGGTTTTGCCGGGGCTGCTTATGCAGTATAATAAAAAATTATTGTCTAGCAATAAATATGAGGCGCGATATGTCACAAACATCACGACACCCTTTCAGGCCGGGCCTTCGGGGCCTGAGCCTGTTCGTCGCCACCATTCTGGTGACCCTGCCGCTCGCCACGGCCCTGTTCTGGCTGGACCCGGAAAGCTATCGCGCCCTTAATCCCCACGCGCTGGTGTTCAGCCTGCCCACGCCCGCACCGCTTCCGGGATGGCAGAAGGCGGCTGGTTTTCTTGTCAACATGATAGCAGTGGGGCTGTTGATGGTGGCCCTTCACCATCTGCGCGCCCTTCTGGCTTTGTGGCGCACCGGGCAGCGCCTGTCCGCCGCCTCGGCGCGGCGCTGTCGCCTTACCGGGCTGTTCACCATTGGCTATGGAATCGCGGATATCGCCAGTGAGCCGCTGCTTTCCCTGGCGCTCACCCTGGGCAATCCGGTGGGGGAACGCATGATCGTTCTTGGCCTGGAAGCGACGCAGATTCTGGCCTTTCTGCCGGGCGTGATGGCGCTGGCCATGAGCCATGTGATCACGGAAGGCGCCGACACCCGCACGGAACTGGATGCGATCATATGACCATAAAGGTAAAGCTGAGCCACCTTCTGGCGGATCGGGGCCTTACCGCGCGCGAAGTGGCCGCCCGTGTGAACATTACAGAGGCCAACCTGTCGCTGCTACGTTCCGGCAAGGTGAAGGGGATTCGGTTCGCCACCCTGGCAGCGCTGTGCGATGTGCTGGATTGCCAGCCCGGTGACCTGTTGCGCCATGAGCCGGAACCCGGCTCAGGGAGCACACCGGCAGAAAACCCTTAACAACGGCGCCTCGAACCCCTTTTAATGGGGGCGTGGTGGCCTTTGCCGCCCGGAACCGGAGTATCACACCTCATGCGCCCAAAACGCCCCTCTTTCATGCCACACCCGCCGCGCCGCGATGCGCGGGATGAGCGGGACAGCGGCGCCCCGCCCCGGCGCCAGAGGCCGAAGATCGGCCTGGCACTGGGGGCGGGCGTGGCCCGTGGCTGGGCCCATATCGGCGTGGTGCGCCGGCTGGCGGAAAAAGGCATACCGGTGGACGTGGTGGCCGGCACATCCATCGGCGCGGTGGTGGGCGGTGCGCTGGCAGCCGACCGTGTGGATGCATTGGAAGACTGGGTCCATCAGCTATCGGGCGGAAATTTTCTGCGCTTCCTTGACCTCAGATTCGGGCGCGGCGGCCTGTTCGGCGGCGAAAAACTGCGCGACCTTATGGAAGACAATTTTGCCGGCATGACATTTGGCGACACCCGTGTGCCCTTCACCGCCGTCTCCACGGAACTGAAAAGCGGCCATGAGATATGGCTTACCGAAGGCGCCCTGGCCCCCGCCATCCAATCCAGCTTCGCGCTGCCCGGTGTGTTCGAGCCGGTCAAGATCGGGCGCCGCTGGCTGGTGGATGGGGCGCTGGTCAACCCGGTGCCCACATCCGTCTGTCGCGCGGCAGGATGCGATCTGGTCATCGCCGTCAATCTGGCGGAGGATTTCTACGGTCGCCGCCGCGCCACGCGGGCGGGCGCCCTTGCCAAAGGCCACCCGGCGCAAAATGCAACAGCGGCACCCGAAAACACCGATTCCTCCACACTGGACGATGAGGGAATCGATGACGGGTTCGGTGTCTTTTCCGAATGGGATACTGCCGCCACATCGCCGGACACCAGAGTCGAACGCAAGGAGAACCGATTCTTCCTGCGCCGCCTCATGCGGCACCGGGCCGATGCGCCGAGCCTGTTCGCCAATATGGTGGCCAGCCTGAACATCATGCAGAACCGGCTGTCCCGATCCCGCCTGGCGGGCGACCCGCCGGACATCACCATCACACCCCGCTGCGGCCATGTGGGCCTGATGGAATTTCACCGCGGCGAGGAACTGATCACGGAAGGGCGCCGCGCCTTCGATGCGGAAGAAGCGGATCTGATGGATGCGCTGGCCATCATCACCCATCGCATGAACAGTTGATCCGCCGTGCTAAAGCCCTCCACGCCAAAAGCAGACCCCGCACCGCCCGGTTCCCGGCAGGCGCCCCACACGGCGCGCCCGCTGACTATATTATACCACCACCGCACGGCAGCGGCGGACGGTCAGCGGGTTCACATCGATGCCATCATCGAAAGCCTGAGGGCGGCGGGCCACAAGGTGGTGGTGGCGGCCCCCCGGCTCAGCGCCGCCAAAGCCGAAGGCCCGCCCGGCCCGCTGAACCGGCTGCTTGGCACGCTGCGCCGCCGCGCGCCCGGCTGGGTCGGCGAAATACTGGAGCTGGCCTATAATCTGCCCGCGGCATGGCGGCTCTGGCGGCTGTGGCGACGCCACCGACCCGATATTCTGTATGAACGCTACAATCTGTTTCTGCTGGCGGGTACCTGGCTGGCGCGCCGCAAGCGCCTTCCGCTGCTCATGGAAATCAACGCCCCGCTGGCGGATGAACGCGCCGCCCATGGTGGGCTCAGCCTGCGCGGACTGGCGCGGCGGCTGGAACAGCAGACATGGCGCCGGGCGAGCCACTGTCTGCCGGTCAGCACACCGCTGGCCGAACGGGTCAGGGCGGCGGGCGTCGCCGAGCAGCGGATCACCACCATCCCCAATGGAACGGATGCGGACCTGTTCCATCCGGCTTCCCACCCCTCCCCGGTTCGGCGGGCCCTTGGCCTTCAGGATGCGCTGGTCATCGGCCTGGCCGGGTATATCCGCCCCTGGCATGGCCTGGATCGCCTGATCCGCCTGCTGACGGACCCGGCCATGCCGGACCATGCCCATCTGCTGGTGGTGGGGGACGGCCCGGCGATCCCGGCAGCGCGGCAGCTCGCCGAAAAGCTGGGTGTGAGCCCGCGACTGACCGTGACCGGCGTGCAACCGCGCAGCGCCATGCCGGATTATGTGCGCGCCTTCGACATCGCCGCTCAACCCACCGTTCTGCCCTATGCCAGCCCCTTGAAACTGATGGAATACATGGCCGCCGGGCTGGCCATCGTGGAACCGGATCAGGCCAATATCCGGGATGTGCTGCGCCATGAATCCACCGCCCTGCTGTTCCCGCCGGACCATATGAAATCCTTTGACCTGGCCGTGCTGCGGCTGGCGGCGGATGCGAACCTGCGCCGGTCCCTGGGCATGGCGGCCCGCGCCCATCTGCTGACCGCCGGGTTCACATGGCGGGATAACGGGGCCCGCATCGCCCGACTGGCCGAGCAGGCCATGCGCGTGCAGGCCCCGCAGGGCACCCCCCCACGGAACGAATCACAAGCCTAGTTCCCTGTTTCACTGTGCGGATTCCATCAGATGAGGCTTTTCACAAGCGCCCCGGTACAGTAGAAGTTGAAAACTGCTGTAGAGGCAGGGCTGACTTGCCGTGCGCCGGTATTCGCGGCACAGTGCCGCGCAGTCCATACCCTTTCGGCGTCATTTGGGAATCTCTATGTCGCGCATATTCTTCAACAGGCGGGATGAAAAGCCCTCGAAGCTGGTCACGCTGGGCCTGATCGCCATGCTGTCGGCCACCGCCGCATTCTTTCTGGCCGGGCCGGGCTATGGCTTTGGCCTTTATGGCGACGGAGACAATGACAGCGCGGATCTGGCGCTGCGCTTCAAACTGATCTGGATCACCGGTATCGCGCTGGGGTTTGGCGGCACCTTGACCGTTCTGGGCATTGTCCACTCCCGGCTGGCGCCGCAGGTCCGCGCCGGTGGCCGTGCGTGGTTGGCGCTGGCGCTGGCCGTCATGGTGGGCTGGCCACTCTATACTGTGTCGGTTCAGGTGCGGGAAGCCGCCCCGATCCATGATGTGACCACCGACCTGAACAATCCCCCCCGCTTCACGGCGATCGAGCCGCGTCGCTATGATGCCCGCGATTCAGATGCGGTTCGCGGCGGTCGGCTGGACCCTCGCCATGCGGAACTGCATCAGAAGGCATATGGCGATCTTGGGCCCCTGCTGGTTGACACGGGTGTGCGGCAAACCATCGTCACGGCGGCACGGGTTGCTGAAAAGCTGGGCTGGACGGTGATCGTATCCCAACCGGGAAAAGGCCATATCGAGGCCACGGATCGCAGCCTCTGGTTCAATTTTCGCTATAATATCGCAATCCGGGTGACCGCCACGGACACAGGCAGCCGGATCGACCTGCGCGCCCTGTCCGCCGTGGGGGTCAGCGATTTCGGCGCCAGTGCGCGGCGCCTGCGGGCCTTTCTGAAGGCATACCCCGCCGGGGAATGACCCACGGCCCGCATGGCCACGAAGGGGCGCCGGGTATCGAGCACCTCCCCTGACCCGTTTGCGGCTTCACGCGCGGCAACCGCTTCAAAATCACTGGAACAGGACCGGCATCATGCTGAAAATCCTTATCAGAACCGCCCTGGCGAGCCTTGCGATCAGCCTGCTCGGCGTGGCGGCTCTGGCGACCATTGGCACCCTGCCCGGCGGCGGGGAAATCACCGTGAACGGCCTGATCGCCGGGGGGCTGATGGTGTTCTTCACCCTGCTGGTGGGATTCGGCCTGATGGCCCTTCTTTTCTATAGCAACCGCCACGGCCATGACGACGCCGCCAGCGGGGAGCGCATGAACCACACACCCGAACACGAACGCCCCGAAACACCGGACAGCCCGCCGGATCGCGTGGACCACGTGGAAAACACCCCACAAAACGGGCGCGAAAAGCCATGAACGTGACGGAGACCCTGAAAGACGGTGCCCGCTGGCTGGGAGAAGCCGCCACCGCCCTGTGGCGGGACGGCCTGGTTGGCGTGGATGGCCCCACCCTGACCGCCGCTCTGGCCGCGGTTCTGCTGTCGCTGGTGCTGCGCGTGCTGGTTGCGCGCATCATTACCGGGCGCCTGCTGGCACTGGCCCGACGGCTGGACAGGTCGGGGCTGGAAACCCTGGCGGATAGCCTGTTTTCCCCGCTCAAGCTGCTGACCGTCACGGCGGGCCTTGCTTTCGCCGTCGCATTGCTGCCGCTGAACGATATGTGGTCCGATATTGCGACAAAGACGGTACGCTCACTGGTGGCCGTCAGCCTGTTTCTGGCGCTTTACAATTCCGCCAATCTTATCAACAGCCTTCTGGTGCGGGGCACACAGCGCTTTTTGAACGAAGCGGCGATCGGCTGGCTTGTCAGGGCGGTGCGCGGGCTGATCGGCGCGCTGGCGCTGGCGACGGTGCTGGAAATCTGGGGCATCAATGTGGCCGCCCTTCTGGCCGGGCTGGGGCTGTTCGGCGTGGCCGTGGCCCTGGGGGCGCAGGACCTGTTCAAGAACCTGATCTCCGGCCTGTTCGTGCTGGGGGAGCGGCGTTTCGAGGTGGGGGACTGGATCGAGGTACCCGGCACCGTCAACGGCACCGTGGAGGATATCGGCTTCCGCACCACCTGCATCCGCCTGTTCGACCGGGTGCCCATCTATGTACCCAACAGCCAACTGGCCGATGCGGCACTGAAAAATCATTCCCGTATGCCGTTTCGGCGAATCTACTGGAAAGTGGGCGTGGAATATCGCACCACGGCGGACCAGCTCACCGCCATCCGGCAGGATATCGAGGCGGCCATTCTGGCAAATGACAATCTGGCCGCGCCGGAAGAAGCCTCCACCATGATCCGGCTGGACAGCTTCAATGACAGTTCCATCGACATCATGGTCTATTGCTTCACCCGCGCCACCGACTGGGTCACCTATCTGGCGCACAAGGAAGAGGTGCTGCTCACCATCAAGCGGATCGTGGAATCCCACGGCGCCAGCTTTGCCTTTCCCAGCCAGTCGCTGTATGTGGAATCCCTGCCCAGCGAAGCACAGGCGGCCGACCGGCCCGGCACGCACACCAACAGTAACAACAATGACAATAGCTAAGAGAGCCTCATGACCGATACCGTCACCATACGCACCGTACCCCAACCATCAGACCTGAACGTGAACGGCAATATTTTCGGCGGCTGGGTTCTCAGCCAGATGGACATTGCCGGCGGGATCGTCGCCGGCGCCCGTGCGCGCGGGCCGGTGGCCACCGTGGCGGTGGAGGCCATGAAGTTCCACCGCCCCATCGAGCTGGGCGACGTGGTCAGCGTTTATACGGATATCGCCAGGGTGGGCCGCACCAGCATCACGGTGGACATTCACGTCTATGCCAATCGCGGGGTGGAGCGGAAGCGCTACAAGGTAACCGAAGGCCGCTATATTTTTGTGGCCGTGGACACCGAAGGCCACCCCCGCGCGGTGGATGCCGAAGCATGAGAACCAGCACCGGGCCGAAGACCGGCCCTTCCTTGCTAGTTGCCGCCTGATTCCGTGCTTTTATCGCCGGACCCCGCATCCGGCGCGGAGTCTGCCTCCGGCTCCGGCAATTGTTCCGTGCAATAGCTGGCGATGGAATCCAGCGCCTGGCGGGTTTGCTCGGTAACGGCCCCCTCCGCCAGTTCCGTGCGCACGGTCAGATAGCGGTCAAAGCTGAATCGGTTGCGGAACTGATCCACCGTGCAGTCACACAATGCCGCGCACATCTCCTTTTCCACACCGCCCGGCGTGCAGGTTTCCATGCAGCGCTTGCGATCCACCGCCAGCAGGTCCGGCGGAATGGCCGATCCCTCAGCCGCGCCGTCGCCGCTGGACTGAGCGCCCGCCGCCGGGGCCATCGCGCCCATCAAGATCAGCAGCGCCCCTGCGGCCAGCCTGAAATTTCCACAAAACCCGGAATTTGTCATGAAGGGCATCCTTCCATAAAAGGCGCGCATCCCGTTGGGGGCGCGGAAAATTTCACGGTTCATCTCGACAAGCGGGCAGAAAGGCCCCATCTGATGACCAGCATGAAGGAATACATGCCTGGGGGAAAGGACAGGATTATGGCAAAGGCAACTTTTGGCGGCGGCTGCTTCTGGGGTGTGGAGGAGGTTTTCCGCACCACGGACGGCGTAACCGCCACCGCGGCGGGCTATATGGGCGGCGACAGGGCCAATCCCACCTATGAAGACGTGTGCTCCGGCAAAACCGGCCATGCGGAGGTGGTGCAGGTCACCTATGATCCCGACCGCATTGGATATGGCGAACTGGTGGACATTTTCTTTGCCAATCACAACCCCACGGAACTGAACAAACAGGGCCCGGACGTGGGCACCCAGTACCGCTCCATCATTTTCGTTCATGATGATGGCCAACGCCGAATCGCGGAAGAAAAGCGGGCGAACATGGACCGATCCGGTCATTTCCGCCGCCCGATCGTGACCAAGGTGGAAGATGCCGCCACTTTCTGGCCCGCGGAAGATTATCACCAGCAATATCTGGCCAAGCGCGGCATGGCGAGTTGTCACATTTAGTTTACCGCTCACGCTTGTGCGCTCTGCGCACCGCTCCGCGAGGGCGCGGCACGCGCCGCGGGGCATGGTCATGCCCTCCGCTCATACCGCGCCGGGCGGTATGGCGGTAGATGCAACGCCACAACAGGATATCACCACACACGCTTGTGCGCTCTGCGCACCGCTCCGCGAGCGCCGGGGCTTCAGCGGCCCACGGTTTCCGGCGGACGCAGGGACAGGGAGCGTTCCAGCCAGTCATCCACGTCCAGGCGGTCTCCCGCCAGTGCGTGGGCGCGGGACTTGGCGGCGCGGGCGCGATCATTGGCCCCCTGACGGTCCATCAGGGCCCACATCAGCGCCCAGCTTTCAAAGCACCGTGGCTCCAGATCGATGGCACGCTCAAAAGCCTGCTCCGCCAGTGCCTGATCATGGTTGGACAGCATCAGGAAACAGCCATAAGCCCGCCAGCTTGCGCCGCAGTCGGGATCAATTTCCAATGACCGCTCGAAATGCGCCGCCGCCCGGACCACATCGCCCTGAACCCAGCGCAACAGCCCCACATCAGCCTCCGCCAGGCCACAGGCAGGGTCCAGCTTGCGGGCGGTGAGCAGGGCTTCTTCCGCCGCTTCGCGGTCCTGCCCGTGAAACAGCAGCCACTGACCATACTCATGCCAGACAAAATGATCATCCGGCGCCAGAAGCACCGCCTGCCGCAGCCGGGCGCCCGCTTCGGCGCCCTCCCCGTCCAGATAGCGCAATACACGCCCGGCCAGCGCCTGCGCATAGGCGCTGTCATCTTCCAGTGTTACCAGCTCGGCGGCATATCCCGCCGCCAGATCCGGGCGATAAAGCCCGAACAGGGCCAGCCACACCACCTCATACAAGGCAGCCGTGTGGCCGGGCACCGCCTCCAGCACCTGTATGAACTGACCAAGCGCCGCATCCGGGTCCGCCATGCCATGCAGATACACCCGGCCCAACTGATAGCGTGCCCAGATATAATCCGGGTTGAGATCAAGCGCCCGCAGAAGTGACGCCTCCCCGGCGGCCAGATCGCCGCGCCCTTCGGCCATCACCAGCCCCAAACAGGCATGGGCCCATTCATAATCCGGGTCCAGTACAAGGGCCTGCCGCAACAGCCCCTCCGCCCGGTCCAGATCCGGGGCGGGCTCCCCCTGTTGCGCCTTGTCAAGCGCCCCAAGGCCAAAGAATAGGCCCTGCGCCAGATGGGTCAGCACCCAGGGGTCATCCCCCGCCAGGTCCGCCGCCCGCTCCAGACAGGCGATGCCATCCGCCACATGGGGCGTTTCCTCCCACAGCAACCAACCGAGGCGGGTCATCACATCATAGTCTTCGGGCGCCCGCTCCAACGCGGCGCGGTAATGGTGCACCGCCTTTGCCGGGTCGCCCAGCGGCCCGTGAAACAGCATTCCCAGACGCGCGCGCACGCCCGCATCCTCCGGCGCCAGATTGGCCGCGCGTTCCAGCAGGCGACGGGCCTTTTCCGGGCGACCCAGTTGCTCTTCATGGATCAGGGCCTTGTTGAACAGCGCTGCCGGGTCCTCCCCTTCCAGCGCCAGCGCCCGATCCAGCGCCTTCAGCGCCTCTCGCGGGGAATCGCCACGTATATAGCGCACCAATCCCAGATGAAACCACGCCCAGGCATAGTCCGGCGCCAGCCGCACCGCTTCGGCGAAGCAGGATTCGGCGGCGGGAATATCCTCGTTCTGGCGATACAGGGACCAGCCGAGCCAGCCATGATAAAACGGCTCCCCCGGCTCAAGGCGGATCGCTTCCCTGAGCAGGGCCTGGCCTTCGCCAGCCCGATCGAGGAAATCCGCCAGCATGATACCCAGCTTGCCCCAGGCCCAGTCATCGGTGGGATCGGCCTCCATGGCCGACCGATAGGCCGCCTCCGCCGCCTCGAAGCGATGCAGATGAACGCTGAGAATATGGGCATACTGACACCAGACCCAGCTATCATCGGGATCATGGTCCAGCACGGCCCGCCACGCCTCCGCCGCCGCCGACCAGTTCGCCCGCGCTTCCTGGGCACGGGCCTCGGCCATCAGGCTGTCCTTTTCACCGGCGCCGCGCGCCACCGGGTCCATCACCGGCGCCGCCCCGGATGCCGGGCCGTGCGGCACGGTGGAAGGCGCCTCGCGCCGCCCCTTCAGCGTGGGACGGTCGGACAGCGCATCCAACTGGTCACTGGCCTTGCCATCGCCGGGTGCCAGTTTCAGGGCCTGGGCATAGGCCTGGCTTGCCTCCCCCCGCCGTCCGGGCAGGGTGAAAAGACTGTCACCATAGTCCCGCCACAGATCGGCGCGATCCGGTGCCAGGCGCACAAGGTCACGAAACATGGCCGCCGCCTCTTCCTGCGCACCGCGGCGTTTCAGGCCATGGGCATGGGCACGAAAGGCGGCAATGGATTCGTCCCTGTCGGCTAGCTCGGCCATACGCCCCTCTGGGCCCCCGCACGGGGGAAATCTGCGATGAAATCCCGGCGCCGCCCCCGAACGGGCGCGGCCTCTGGCGCATGATTGCCAGAGCACGGAACATCTTGTCGCGTCCGCTGATACAGCCGTCAAGGCGTTAAACATGAAAAGGCCCGGTTCCAGCACCCTTGCGGGCGTGTAAACCGGGCCTCCCCCTCTCTCTGGATTGATCAGCCATCAGGCAGGATCATCCACCCTCACCGAAGCGCGCCGGTTACCCCGTACCGCCCT
Source organism: Yunchengibacter salinarum (assembly GCF_037658235.1). NCBI lineage: Bacteria > Pseudomonadati > Pseudomonadota > Alphaproteobacteria > Kordiimonadales > Kordiimonadaceae > Yunchengibacter > Yunchengibacter salinarum. Next base: position 11,117 of record NZ_JBBJLN010000009.1, read on the forward strand.
CTCCCCAAAAGGCGGGAACGGACCTGCTAACAGGCCGCGCGCCTGCGACTCAGTGCCGGAAATCTACGGCCTTGTAACAAAATCGTAAACACTTTCTTTATATGCGGCGCAACACAAGCGATCAGTTCAGGGTGCCGCTGTGCCCGCCTTCCCGTTCGGCCACATGATAGCGGGCCCGATGGGCCAACCCGTCGAGCGAGCTTTCCGCCCGCCGTACCACTGCCGGATTCTTCGAGGCCAGCCTGGGCATCAGGGCCTGCAATTCCTCCAGCAGATCGGTCAGATCCGGGTCCTGATCCTTCATCTGGTCCAGCCGGTGGGCCGCGGCTTCAACGCTGTCGCTGCCATTGCCTTCAACCGGGCTCGTCCATTCCGGGAAGGGGGCTTCCACCAGCATACCGCCGTCAATGCCGTAATTATGCTGCAACAGGGCCACATCCCCCGATCGCACCGCCATGGATATGGCCACCATTTCCCCCGTTTCATAAGGCTGAGGCAAACCGAGCGGGCGCACATCCAGCCCCGATTCGAGAAGGCGCGGCAGGAAATAGGTGTCACACACCGAGGTAAGCGTGCCGATGCCGTGACGCAGGCAGAATTCATAAAGCGCCACCATCAGCTTGCCCTTGATAAGGCGCCCCTGCGGATCGCGCGGTGATTCGTGACTGACAAAAACACGGGACAGTTCGAACACATCCGGCCCCGTGGGGGCGCTTTGCCCCGTGCACAGATGGGAAAACACATCGCTCAGCATGTGCGGGGCGGAACTGGGCACCAGCCGAAGCCCGCCCTCCAGCGCCTGGTCCGAATCCAGCGCCATCAGATATATGGCATCCTGATGATCGAACTGGTCCTGCTCCCGTCCATCTTCCCGGCGCAGATCCTCCCAGCCGCGACCTTCCACATACAGGGCGTGGCGCGCGGTAAACATGGCATCCATCTGTTGGGCATACTGGCGGCGACGCGAGGGGGTGACAGCATGAATCATGGTTTCTCTTCCTTGTCCGGGGGTCGGATCGTCCAGACCGCCCCTGTGGCTGCGCTGGCCGGACATGGGGATCGGCCCGGCTTCCCCGAAAGGTTAAGAAACACAGGCGGGCGAGGCACTGATCTGATCAGATCATTGCAAGGCGTATTCTGGTACAGCCGCCCCGGAAGATGCGGTGCCAGGGGTGCACCGGAACCACAAAAAACCACGCCGGAGGGGCGCGGTCACACAGGATCAGGCAGAATACGGGGGAGAATGCCGTTAAAGGATCATCAGCTTGCGGCGGCTGGCCGTCGCCACGGCCTGGGCGCGGGTGGTCACAGACAGGCTGCGTTTGGCGGCTTCGATATGATTGTGCACGGTGGCCTCGGCAATGCCGAGAATCTGGCTGATCTCCCAGTCGGACTTGCCTTCAGCCACCCATTGCAGGCAATCCAGTTGCCGCCGGGATACGGGGCTGCCGCCGGAAAAGTCCCCGTCTTCAGGGCGAAACCCGCTCAACTCCCTGGCCTTGTTGTGCAGAAACTGGGCGGCCATGCCAAGCGCCCGGCGCACAATATCGGCGGTATCCGGGGCTTCGCCGATCATGGAAACCATGGATACCGTGCCGTCGGATTGATGGATGGGCACCAGCAGGCCGTCTTTCAGGTGAAAATCCCGCTCCGCCTCCCGGAACATGCGTTCCGACAGGGCATTGATACGCTGACGCTCGCGTATATCGCTCCAGGTGAAGGGGTATTTGGCGATCAGTCCCTGCTGTACGGTGACATCCGCATAGACATAATCGTTTTCCCGATAATACACGCACCAATCATGGCTCAGCTCACCGAATGCCAACCGTGGATAGAGTGGTGCCCCTGACCGATACAATTCGGCACAGCGGAAATTTTCATAGCCATAATCACGGATCAGAGCGGAAAACAGCGCCGTCAAAGTGGCGATGTCGTCTATCTCGCCCAGCGCCTCCACAAAGGCAAGAACCCGCTTTTCCAGTTCGTCATGGTCGGCCACGCAACCGCCCCGCTATAGATTCATCAAAGCCCGATGATAGCCGCCTTTGGCCAGGCGCCACAAGACACGCTTACGGGGCGCGGTCACAGCTATTGCGTGTTCTCTTTCATCAGGTCGAGAACCGCGGTTGTCATGGCGCGAACCCCCTGGGGCAATGCGATTTCCACATCCGGCGCGAAAAAGGGCGAATGCAGGCTGGGTAGTGCATTGCCGCTTTCTTCCGCCTTGGCCACCGCTTCGGGTGAAGCACCGCCCAGCCAGAAGATCAGGCTGGGAATGTCGTGACTGGTACGGCCATAAAGAGCGAAATCCTCCGCCGCCATCACCGGCGGCACCATTTCCACCCGCTCGGCTCCGAAGGTTTCCTCGAACCCGGTCTTGATACGCCGGGTCAGCGCGGGATCGTTATAGGTGGACGGCGTGCTTTCGCTCACGCTCACATCGGGCCACTTTTCCTCCGGCATACCGACGCTCATGGCCTGGGCGCGGGCGATCCGTTCAATGCCCGATACAAGCTGGTTGCGCACGCTGTCCTTGTAGGAGCGGACGGTGAGCTGCAAATGCGCCTCGTCCGAAATGATATTGTGCTTGGTGCCCGCATGGATCGACCCCACCGTCACCACACCCGGATCGAGCGGAGAGATTTCCCGGCTCACCAGCGTTTGCAGGGCAACCACGGTCTGGCTTGCCATGATCACCGGGTCTTTCGTGGTATGGGGATAGGCCCCGTGCCCGCCTTCACCGAAGAAATGCACATCCACACTGTCCACATTGGCCAGCGCGTATCCTTCCGTCAGGCCCAGCTTGCCGGACGGCAGGCTGGCGGATACATGCAGCGCCAGATTATAGTCCGGCAGCGGGAAATTCTCGAACAGGCCGTCTTCCAGCATGGCCTCGGCGCCGGTGACACGCTCCTCCGCGGGTTGGCCGATCATGACCAGCGTGCCGGACCACTGGTCCCTCAACGCCGCCAGCCGCCGCGCCGTGCCCACCAGCGTGGTCATGTGCAGATCATGACCGCAGGCGTGCATGACAGGCACCGTATTGCCCTGGTCGTCGGTGGTCGTCACATCGCTGGCGAAGGGCAGCCCCGTCTGCTCCTTCACCGGCAGGGCATCCAGGTCGCTGCGGACCAGCACGGTCGGGCCATCGCCATTCTTCAGCACGCCCACAAGGCCGTGACCGCCAACGCCCGTGGTTACATCAAAGCCCACATCGGACAGTTCGCGCGCCACCCGCTCCATGCTGTCCTTTTCCTGATAGGACAGTTCCGGGTTTTGATGCAGATGTACATAAAGATCATGCAGATAGCCATAATCCTGCTGCACGGCACTGGTCAGGTCGCTGTTCTGCGCGCTCACGGCACCGGAAAGCATCGGCGCCGCCATCATCCCCAGGCCAAGGGCCGCGCCACTTACCAGCCGACGCATCGGCGAAATCCCGTTCAGCATATTAACTCTCCCCAAGCAGGTGCCATGCCGCCATGGATCGCGCGGCGTTCCCGGCCCAGCCTAGCCGCTGGGCGCGCGCTTGCAAGGGCGGACTGCATATGCACCCCGCGCGGATCGCACCCCAATGCCGGCGCGCCCCCGAAAGCCGCCCCACCTGTCAGGCAAGGCCGCTGCCCTTGGGGGCCAGGGTCACATTGCGATGGGTGGCCACCGACAGGATCAGGCCGTACGCCACCAGCCAGGTCAGCATGGCCGATCCGCCATAGGACACCAGCGGCAGCGGCACGCCGACCACCGGCAGCAGCCCCATCACCATGCCCACATTGATGAACACATACAGGAACAGGGTCAGGGTCAGCCCGGCGGCCAGCAGGCGGCCAAACTGGTTGCGGCAGGAAATGCTGATCAGCAGGCCATAGCCCAGAACCAGCACATAAAGCCCAAGCAATGTGGCACCGCCCAACAGGCCGAATTCCTCCACCAGTACGGTGAAGATGAAATCGGTCTTCATCTCCGGCAGGAAGTTGAGTTGGCTCTGCGTTCCCTGAAGAAACCCCTTGCCCGTGACACCGCCGGAGCCAAGCGCGATCTTGGACTGGGTGATCTGGTAGCCGGCGCCCAGCGGGTCGGATTCCGGGTTGAGGAATGTCAACACCCTATCCTGCTGATAGGGCCGCAGAAATTGCCAGACCACCGGAATGGCCGCCAGCACGCTGATACCGGAAAGCCAGAACAGCCACGCGGGCAGACCGGCCATGAACAGAACGGCCACAGCACCGGCGATGATGGTCAGGCCGGTGCCAAGGTCCGGCTGGCGCACCACCAGCACCATGGGAATCGCCACCAGCACCAGCGGAAACGCAAGGTTCATCAGGCGCCGGGCGGCGCCGATATCCAGCCCGTGATAATAGCGGGCCAGCGCCATCACCGTTGCAATCTTGGCCAGTTCCGACGGCTGGATGCGCATGAAGCCGAAGTCCAGCCAGCGTTGCCCCCCCATGCCGGTGGCACCCACCAGTTCCACCGCCACCAGCAGCCCCACGGCCACCAGCCAGGCGGGATAGGCAAGCGCCATCCAGATGCGGATGTCGGTCACCGCAATGGCCACCATCAGCACCAGCCCCAGCAGGAAGCGGATGAACTGGCGGGATGCCCACGGATCCCATTCACCGCCCGCAACGGAATACAGCACCGCAAAGCCGATGGCGGCAATGGCGCAACTGACCAGAATGATGAACCAGTTCAGATCCCTGAGCTTGTGGAGAAGCGGCTTCTCCACCCGGCGCGGCGCGAATATGGTGGATGTGGCCATGGCTCAGTCCTTCTCCGTCCCGCCGTCGGCACGCCCGCCGCTGCGCTCCTCGCCGGGAACGCCGCGGCGACCACCGGGGCCGTAGCCCAGTTCCAGTGCCCGATCCAGCACCTTGCGGGCGATCGGCGCCGCGGTGCTGGACCCGCCGCCACCATGCTGCACCAACACGCTGACCGCCACGCGCGGATTGTCCACCGGGCCATAACCCACAAACAGGGCATGATCGCGGTATTGCCAGGGCAATTCCTCATTGTCCTTCACGCCGGTATCCCGCTCTGCCTGAGATATGCGGCGCACCTGGGCCGTGCCGGTCTTGCCCGCCAGCTTTGGGGCGCTGCGCGCCCGGCGCCAGTCATGGGCGGTGCCGCCGGGCTCGGTGACCATTTCCATGGCCCGGCGCAGACTGCGCAGATGCAGCGGGCTGGTATCCATGGGTTCGATCATGGAAACCGCATCGGACACGGACTCCGGCACCCGGCCCAAAGTTGGCGTCACCCTGCGGCCGGATGCAATACGCGCGGTCATCACCGCCAGTTGCAGCGGCGTGGCCAGCATGGCGCCCTGCCCGATTGCGATGACCAGGGTTTCGCCCTTCTGCCAGGGCTCCCCCTTGACGGCGCGTTTCCAGGCACGGGTGGGCAACAGGCCCGATTTCTGCCCTTCCAGGCCGATATTGAAAATCTGCCCAAGGCCAAACCGGCTGGCGGTTTCGGCGATATGGTCCACCTCAAGCTGCTCGGCCAGCTTATAGAAATAGACGTCGCAGCTTTGCGCAATGCCTTCCAGCAATGTCAGCCGCCCATGGCCGCGCCGCTTCCAGCAATGGAATGTGTGGTTGCCCAGCCGGTGCTTGCCGCCGCAGTAAAAATCCGTGTCTTCGGTGATGATGCCCCGCTCCAGCGCTGTCAGCGCCACCAGCATCTTGATGGTGGACCCCGGCGGGAACTGCCCCGCCAGGCACTTGTTCAACAGCGGTTTGCGCGGGTCCCTGAGCATGGCGGACCAGTTTTCCCGGCTGATCCCGGCAGAAAATTCATTGGGGTCGAACGCGGGGCTGGAGCCCATGGCCAGCACCTCGCCCGTATGGATATCCAGCGCCACCACGCCCGCGGCTTCTTCCCCCAATTCGGCCATGACGGTATCCTGCAGGGCAAGATCAATGGAAATCGGCACATCCGCCCCGCGCCGGGCGTCCGTGCGCGGCGGCAATTCCCGAATCTCCCGGCCCACGCTGTTCACTTCCACCCGGCGGGTACCGGCCTCGCCGCGCAACATGGGGTCGAGCTGTTTTTCCAGACCGTCCCGGCCAATCTTGAACCCCGGCAGCCGCAACAGCTTGGACCCGTCCAGATCGTCTTCGGACGGCGTGCCCACATAGCCCACCAGATGGGCCACGGTTTCGCCATCGGGATAGAAACGCGACAGGCCCGCATCGGGCATCACGCCCGGCAGGTCCGGCATGGCCACATTGATGCGGCTGAAGGTGTCCCAGTCCAGGCCGCTGGCGACCACCACCGGCACGAAGGCCCGCTGGCGCCGCACACGGGTGCGCACGCGGCTCAGTTGCCGGTCGTTCAAATGGGCAATGCGGCCCAGCGCGGCCAGAGTATCGGCCAGCACCCCGGCGCGCTCCGGGATCAGCACCACGCGGTAATCCTGCCGGTTGGTCGCCAGCTTGCGACCGTGCCGGTCCAGGATTTCGCCCCGCTCCGGCGCGATCAGTCGCAGAGATATGCGGTTCTTGTCAGCGCGCAGGCGCAATTCATCGCCCTGCACCACAGCCAGATAATAAAGCCGCCCGCCAAGACCGGCAAGCGCCAAGCCCTGTGCGCCCGCCAATAGCAGCGCACGCCGGGTAAAAAGCTGATACCGTTCCGCTTCACGCGCCATGATGTCCCCGACCGGGATTGAAGCCCGTTTCGCCGCCTTCCTGCCTGTTCATGCGCCCCGTCATCCCGATCGGGCCATGAGACTGCGGCGCAGGCGGCTGAACAGCAATGTGACCAGCGGATAGGCGAGCACGGTCACAAGCCATTCCATGGCCAGGGGCGCCACCGTCCAGAAACGCCCGCCCACCAGCGAGACGATCAGCCAGGAAAGGCCATAAAGGCCCACGGACATCAGGGTGAAAACACCCCAATATGCCAACCGTGAGCGCCCCCGATAATACTTGATCTGCCCCATTACGAAAAGCCGGGCGAGCAGCAGCAGCAGCATGTTGAGCCCCAGCGGCACATCCAGCCACAAATCCAGCACGAAGCCGATGAAAGCCACCGCGCCATAGGGCATCAGAAGGGGCCGGTTGGACGCCCAGTAGAAAACCGAGATCATTACCAGATGCGGCAGAACCACACTGGCCGCGCCGCTGCCCACGGGCAACAGCATCAGCATGGCCATGATCAGGGTGACGACGACCGGAATGGCCGCCGCCGGGCCTGTTGCCGCCATATCCGGGTTGCCCTGCATCATGTGCCGTCCTCCGCCGCGGCATCGCCCGTCGCCGCGCCAGTCGCCCCGTCGGTCGCCCCATCGGTCGCCGCGGGGTCATCGCCACCCGTCGAAGCGGCCTCGCCCAGCGGAAAATGCACGGACCCGGTGCGCCCCCCGGCCTGTTCACGTTCGGGCGCGGGCGGATCATAGGCCAGCACCCGCACATAATCCAGCCGGTCCAGCCCGGCCAGCGGGGACATCAATATTTCCTCCCGCCCCACGGATACCACGCGGGCCAGCGGCAGATCGGGCGGATAGACACCGCCATGGCCGCTGGTTGTCACCCGGTCGCCATCCTGAACGCGCGCTTCGGGCGGCAGGAATGTCAGGCGCAGGCGCTCGCTGTTGCGCCCCTCCCCCATGGCCAGGTCGCCGGTGCGGGCGATGCGCACGGGCACATGGCTGTTCAGGTCATTGACCAGCAGCACACGGCTGGACCATTGCCCCACATGAATGATGCGGCCCACCAGGCCGAAACGGTCCACCACCGGCCAGTTGCGGGACACGCCATCGGCGCGCCCCACATTGATGATGACGCTGCGCTCAAAGGCGCCGCCGCCCACACCGATCACCCGGCCCGTGGCGGCGATGGGAACTTCGCGCCCCGGCACCTTGAGCATGGTGCGCAGGCGCTCATTTTCCCGGCGCAACTGGATCGCCGCCGCCCGCCATTGGCGCAGCCGGTCGTTTTCATCGGTCAGGCGCTGGTTTTCCAGATAGATGTCGGAAACCCCGGCGAGCCGCTCCAGGCCGCTCTGGGTGGCGCTGATGGGGCGCTCCAGCAAATCCAGCACGGGCGCCACCACGTCACCGGCGGTACCGCGCACCTGGCCCGGAATATCGTAATTCAAGGTTTCCATCAGCAGAAACAGCAGGGCGACCACCGCATAGAGCCAGAAAGCAACACGCCCTTCGCCGCCGCCACGGCGTTGAAACCGGGCGCCGCTGGCCACGCCGCCCGCGAGCGGCGTGGTACCTGTCCCCCCTGGTGGCAGGGCCGTATTCACCCCCGGCTCCTCCGTTGGTCAAAGTGTCCATCCCGCCGCCCGATGCGGGGCGCCGCCCGGCATGTACCCGGAACGCGCCCCGACCTTTTCACCGACCCCCTGTTTCGCCGATTCCCTGCTTCACCGGGGCCCGGTGCGGCGGTCAGTAGCTTTCGGTCAGCACCTGGCGCAGGAATTCGTCTTCCAGCGCCCGGCCCGTACCCAGCGCCACGCAGGTCAGCGATTCTTCCGCGATGGAAACCGGCAGGCCCGTGGCATTGCGGATGACCGTATCCAGGTCTTTCAGAAGCGCGCCGCCACCGGTCAGCACAATTCCGCGATCCACAATATCCGCGGCCAGTTCCGGCGCCGTGCGTTCCAGCGCCAGCTTGACCCCTTCAACGATGGATGAAACCGGCTCGCTCAGCGCTTCCGCCACCTGGGCCTGATTCACTTCCAGTTCCTTGGGCACGCCGTTCATCAGGTCCCGGCCCTTGATGATCATGCTGTCGCCCACACCGTCTTCCGGCACCTTGGCGGTGCCGATTTCCTTCTTGATGCGTTCGGCGGTGGCTTCCCCGATCAGCAGATTGTGGTTGCGACGGATATAGCCGATCAGGCTTTCATCCATCTTGTCACCGCCCACCCGAACGGATGTGGCATAGACAATGCCGCCAAGCGACAGCACCGCCACTTCCGTGGTGCCGCCGCCAATGTCCACCACCATGGAGCCCTGCGGCTCCGTTACGGGCAGGCCCGCCCCGATCGCCGCGGCCATCGGCTCGTCGATCAGGTAAACCTTGCGGGCGCCCGCCTGCTCGGCGGATTCCTGAATCGCCTTGCGCTCCACCGCGGTGGAACCGGATGGCACGCAAACCACCACCTGCGGGCTGGCAAAGGACCGGTTGTGCACTTTCTGGATAAAGTGCTTGATCATCTGCTCCGCCACATGGAAGTCGGCGATCACACCGTCCCGCAGCGGGCGAATGGCCTGAATGCCGCTGGGCGTGCGGCCAAGCATGAGCTTGGCTTCATCCCCCACGGCGAGCACCCGGTCCCGGCCATTTTCCGCCTTGATCGCCACCACGGACGGTTCGTTCAGAACGATTCCGCGCCCCTTCACATAGACGAGGGTATTGGCGGTACCCAGGTCGATCGCCACGTCGCTTGAGAACATCCCCAGCAGTCTGGAAAGCATTGTAATGCCTCTCTATGTAAAACAAGTCCACCCGGCGGGCCGCACCCCGACCGGTGCCACGCGCCGGGGATCCACAACCCGTCCATCCGGTCTTGCGGTTGGTTATGGGACACCTGCACAAGACATACAAGAGAACAAGCGTCCATAATAAGGCAGCGAGGCCACTTTTTCACGGCACGGCCATAATCAGGCCGATGCGCGCGGCTCCTTGCCGGCAGCAGCCCCGGTTCGACGATCGCGCTTGGCCAGCATCTTGTTGACGGCGGCCAGATAGGCCCGCGCGGCGGCGGTGACGGTGTCCTCGTGGGCGCCCTGGCCGGAAGCAGTCATGCCCTCTTCCTCAAGGCGCACGGTGCATTCCGCTTGGGCATCGGTACCCTCGGTAACCGCATGGACCTGAAAAAGCTGCAAATGAGGCCGATAGTCGATCAGTGCCTTGATGGCGTTGAAGGCGGCATCCACCGGGCCACTGCCATAAACCACCTTGGCCTTTTGCTCCCCGTCGATATCGAGGGTCAGGTCTGACACCGCCTTGCCGCTCGACCCGGTATAGGTGGACAGCGAGACCAGCTTGATTCGATTGTGCGCCGCGGCCACCTCGTCATCCACAAGGGCCACGATATCCTCGTCATAAATCTGTTTCTTGCGGTCGGCCAGATCCTTGAAGCGGCGGAAACAGTCGAGAAATGCGTTATCGCCCAGCTCATAGCCCAGATCCTTGAGCTTGTCGGCGAAGGCATGACGGCCCGAATGCTTGCCCATGGCGAGCTTGCTGGCCTTGAGCCCGACGGACGCGGGCGTCATGATTTCATAGGTTTCGGCATTTTTCAGCATACCGTCCTGATGAATTCCCGACTCGTGGGCGAAGGCATTGGCCCCCACCACCGCCTTGTTGTTCTGCACGGTAAAGCCCGTCACCTGGCTTACCAGCCGACTGGCGCGGGTGATTTCCTCGGTCTTGATGCCGGTGTGCAGCCCAAGCGCATCACCGCGCACCCGCAGGGCCATGACGAACTCTTCAAGCGCCGCATTGCCCGCCCGTTCGCCAATGCCGTTAATGGTGCATTCCACCTGCCGGGCCCCGTTTTCCGCCGCCGCGATGGCATTGGCAACGGCCAGGCCCAGATCATTGTGGCAATGGCTGGAAAGCACCGCCTGGTCCGCATTGGGCACATTGTTCAACACATTGCGGAACAGCGCGCCATATTCCGCCGGTGTGGCATAGCCCACCGTGTCCGGCAGATTGATGGTGGTGGCCCCGGCGCGAATGGCTGTTTCGATGGCGCGATAGAGAAAATCCGGCTCGGAGCGGGAAGCATCCTCCGCGCTCCACTCCACATCGTCCACCAGATTGCGCGCGCGGGACACGCTGTCATGAATGGCGTCCAGCACGGCTTCCGGCGTCATGTCCAGCTTCACCTTCATGTGCAGGGGCGATGTGGCGATGAAGGTGTGAATGCGCGGGCGCACGGCAGGCTTCAGCGCTTCCGCCGCACGGTCGATATCGCCGGGCGCGGCGCGTGCCAGCGAGCAGACAATGCTGTCCTTGCAGGTGCGCGCCACCTGATTGACGGAATCGAAATCCCCGGTGGATGCGATGGCGAAGCCCGCCTCGATCACATCCACCCGCATCGCTTCCAGAACCTCGGCAATGCGGATTTTTTCCTCAATCGTCATGGACGCGCCGGGGCTCTGTTCCCCATCGCGCAACGTGGTGTCAAAGATGCGCACGCGATCCCCCAGATCGGGCGCGCCCTGTGCCTTTTGTGCCGTCTGGGTCCGAGATGGTTGTGTATGTGTATGGGTCATGATCCGTGGTCCCCACATCGAGATATTGACTGGAACGGGGTTCCCGACGGTCGGGACCGCCCAAAAATACGGCGCCGACCGAACCGGTGGCGCCGCGGTGGAATGCAAACTGGCGACCGTCCTACACGGCCAAGCCCCCCACGACGCCGAGTGCGCCACCTAGCAGTGCGCCACCTAGCGCCAGAAGCAGTCCCGGCCCGGCGATCAGGGCCAGGCGACCGGCATCACCCGAACGGGCGACAGCGGCGCGGGCGGATGCGCGGCGGGCATGAACTTTTGCAAGCTGGCGGTTGTCACGCGGCATGGTGAACCTCTTTGCGATTACGGCCTTCCTGTCTTTTATCAGATTATGAACCGGTCGCAACAGCTTCTTTTTCAGCAATAAAATGTCGCCCCGGTCCACTTCTCCAAGAAAAAGGCGGCTGCCGAAACAGCCGCCAAGTTGGGGCAAGAGTGCCTTGCGCCGAGAGTTTGGGGCGGACAACCACCCGCCCCGATCAGCAAAAGAGGCTTAGTTGTGCTCCCGGTCCACCAGCTTGCCCTCTTTCATCCAGGGCATGAGCTGACGCAGGCGGGTGCCCACCTCTTCGATCTCGTGGCGGGCGGCGAGGCCGCGATTGGCCTTCAGCTCCGGGTTGCCCGCCTTGTTGTCGGTGATAAAATCGCGCACGAACTGGCCGTTCTGAATATCACGCAGAACCGCTTTCATTTCCGCCTTGGTATCATCGGTGATGATGCGCGGGCCGGTCTTGTAGTCGCCATATTCCGCCGTGTTGGAGATGGAATAGCGCATGTTGGAAATGCCGTCCTCATAGATCAGGTCCACGATCAGTTTCACTTCGTGCAGGCATTCGAAATAGGCCATTTCCGGCGCATAACCGGCTTCCACCAGGGTTTCGAACCCGGCCTTGATAAGGTGGCTCAGCCCGCCGCACAGCACCGCCTGCTCGCCGAACAGGTCGGTTTCGCATTCCTCGCGGAAGCTGGTCTCAATGATGCCGGAACGGCCACCGCCAATGGCGCTGGCATAGGCCAGGCAGATGTCCTTGGCCTTGCCGGAGCGGTCCTTGTCCACCGCCAGCAGGCAGGGAACGCCGCGCCCTTCCACATATTGCGCCCGTACCGTATGGCCCGGCCCCTTGGGCGCCACCATGGCCACGTCCAGATCGCCGCGCGGCTCGATCAGGCCGTAATGAATGTTCAGGCCGTGGGCGAACAGCAGCATCGCCCCTTCCTTCAGATTGGGGGCCACATCGCGGGCATAGATATCCGCCTGATGCTCGTCGGGCGCCAGCATCATCAGCATGTCCGCCTTGCCGGCGGCCTCAGCCGCGGTCATCACGGTGAAGCCCGCCGCCTCGGCCTTTTTGCGCGTGGCAGACCCTTCGCGCAGCGCCACGATGACATTGCCAACGCCGCTATCCTTCAGATTGCTGGCATGGGCATGGCCCTGCGAGCCATAGCCGACCACCACGATGGTCTTGTCCTTGATAAGGTTCTGGTCGGCATGATCGTCAAAATAAACCTGCATGGCTTAAGTCCCTGTTCTTGAAATTGCGATTCAGTGCGTAAAACGTTGAGGCTCAAAGCCCCCGATCCCCCCGTGACAGCGCAGCCGCGCCGGTGCGCGCCACTTCCACCAGGCCCAGATCCCGCATCAGGTCGATGAAGGCATCCAGCTTGTCGGCGGACCCTGTCAGTTCGAAAACGAAGCTGTTGACGGTGCTGTCCACCACGCTGGCGCGAAAGGCATCCGCCAGGCGGAGCGCTTCCACCCGCTTTTCGCCGGTGCCGCTCACTTTCACCAGCGCCAGATCGCGGCTCACCGCCGGGCCTTCGGTGGTCAGATCCGACACACGGTGAACGGGCACCAGCCGGTCAAGCTGCGCCTTGATCTGCTCGATCACCATGCGGGTGCCGCTGGTGACAATGGTGATGCGCGAAACATAATCGTCCTGGTCCACCTCCGCCACGGTCAGGCTTTCAATATTGTAGCCCCGGCCCGAAAACAGGCCGATCACACGCGCCAGAACGCCGGCTTCGTTGTCCACCAGAAGGCTGATGGTGTGGCGAGCCGTTTCGCCCTTCTCTTTCATAAGTTCCTGCCTTCTCTCTTGCCGCGGGCGCACGCCCGGCAGGGGCGCCGCACGGGTTTCGGCCTTGCGGGGAGTGCGATCAAACAACGGACAAGGCCTCGTCATCATCGGGCTGGGCCACCGCGTCACCGGCCAGTAGCATTTCATTGTGCGCCGCACCAGCCGGAACCATGGGGAAGCAGTTTTCCAGCTTGGCCACGCGACAATCCATCACCACCGGGCCGTCATGGTCGATCATGGCCTGTATGGCCGCATCCAGGTCCGCCGGGTCTTCCACCCGCATTCCCTTGATGCCGAACGCTTCCGCCAGCGCCACGAAATCCGGCAGCGCTTCGGAATAGCTCTGGCTGCGGCGGCCATCATAGGTCAAATCCTGCCACTGACGCACCATGCCCATATATTCATTGTTCACGATGAACACCTTGACCGGCAGATTGTACTGCCGCGCCGTGGCCAGCTCCTGAATGTTCATCTGGATGGACGCTTCACCCGCCACATCGATCACCAGCCGGTCGGGGAAGGCCATCTGCGCCCCGATGGCGGCGGGCAGGCCATAGCCCATGGTGCCGAGTCCGCCGGATGTGAGCCAGCGGTTCGGCTTCTTGAAGCCGATGAACTGGGCCGCCCACATCTGATGCTGACCCACTTCGGTGGCGATGATCGGGTCCCGATCCGTGGTCAGCGCATCCAGCCGTTCCAGCGCCTTTTGCGGCATGATCACCGTGTCACTGTCCGTATAAGCCAGGCAGCGCCGATCCCGCCAGGTGCCGATCTGCGACCACCAGGGGCCCAGGTCCGGCGTTTCCCGGCCTTCGGTTTCCGCCTTCCAGTGGGCGATCATGCGGCCCAGCACATTGGCGGCATCCCCCACAATGGGCAGGTCAACCGCCACATTCTTGTTGATCGACGACAGATCAATATCGATCTGGATTTTCCTGGACCCCGGCGAGAAGGCATCCACCCGCCCGGTCACGCGGTCATCGAACCGGGCCCCCACGGCGAGCATCACGTCGCAGTCATGCATGGCGTGATTCGCTTCCCAGGTGCCGTGCATTCCAAGCATACCCAGAAACTGCGAATCACCGGCGGGATAGGCGCCCAGCCCCATCAGCGTGGATGTGACCGGAAAACCGGTCATGCGGGCAAAGGCGATCAACAGGTCCGTCGCCCGCGGCCCGGCATTGATGACACCGCCGCCCGAATAGATGATCGGGCGTTTCGCGTTCGCCAGCAGCCGAACCGCTTCCAGAATGGCATCTTCGTCACCATGGGTCTTCGGGCGATAGGTGCGATGCTCCACCATGCCGTCTTCCCGGAACGGCGCCTTTTCGATCTGCACATCCTTGGGCAGGTCCACCACCACAGGGCCGGGGCGGCCATTGGTGGCCACGTAAAAAGCTTCCCGCAGCACGCGGGGCACGTCCGCCGTGTCCTTGATCAGATAATTGTGCTTGGTGCAGGGCCGCGTGATACCCACCGTGTCCGCTTCCTGAAAGGCATCATTGCCGATCAGATGGCGCGCCACCTGCCCGGTCAGGCAGACCAGCGGTATGGAATCCAGCATGGCATCGGTCAGCCCGGTCACCGCATTGGTCGCGCCCGGCCCGGATGTGACCAGCAGCACGCCCGGCTTGCCGGTGGCGCGGGCATAGCCTTCCGCCGCATGGGCCGCCGCCTGTTCGTGGCGCACCAGCACATGCTCAATCCCCGCATCGTGGAACAGCGCGTCATAGATGGGCAGAACGGCGCCGCCCGGATAGCCGAAAATGGTGTCCACACCCATTTCCTTCAGGACCCGCAGCACCATCTGCGCGCCGGAGAGGTTTTCCTCACTCTCTCCCGCGCCAGCCGAGTGATCGGCCGGTCGGATAACATCGGGTTGCTGAACAGTCATGGCGTCCTCTGTCATTACCGCAAAAAAAACATGCCCACACCGGCGCCGTTTCCCCCTTGTCGCCAAGGGGGCCCGGCGACACCAGGACGGCGCCCGGCGCACCCCGGTGGGGCGAGAAAGCCGGTAACCGGTGAACAAAGGGGCGCGCAACCGACAAGCCGGAAGCGCGCCCGCTCAAGGAATGGGCAATAGTGGCCCGATCTGCAAAGTCCACCTGTCATCCACGTCGTCGTGGGCGTTGGCAACGTGGATGTGCAATCCATAGCTTTTCAATTATTTCCTAGTCAACCGTTTTTTGCATTATTTCAGAAACAATTTTTCCCAAATTGCTTTGTGTTTCTTGCGCATCCAGTCTGCCCCAGTGACCGAAGCGGTTTCTCAGCCAGGTAAGCTGCCGCTTTGCGAACTGGCGGGTCTGCTGCTTGGCAAGGCGCACCGCATCATCTTCATCCAGCGTCCCTTCCAGCAAGCGCAACAGGGGTGGCACGCCGAGCGAGCGCATCACCGGCAGATTCGGGTCCAGCCCGCGCGCCCGAAGCGCGGCCACTTCATCCAGCACGCCAGACGCCATCATGGCATCGAATCGCTGCTCTATGCGTGCATATAGCTGATCGCGCGGCCAGGTGATCACATATTTTCCCACCCTGCCCGCCTGATCCGCCGCCGCCAGCGGGCCGGGCACGGTTTCCCGCTGCCAGTCGCTCAGGCAGCGCCCCGTGGCGCGCACCACTTCCAGCCCGCGCGCAATGCGCTGGCTGTCACCGGGGGCGAGTCGGGCGGCCAGCGCCGGGTCCAGCCTTTTGAGATCGACGTGCAGTGCCTCCGGCCCCCGTTCCGCCATCTCGGCCCGCACATCGGCGCGCACAGGGTCGGGAATATCGGGAACCGGCGCGAGGCCATCCAGCAATGCGGTAAAATAAAGCCCCGTGCCGCCCACCAGAACCGGCAGACGCCCGGCGGCCACCGACTCGGCCATGGCGGCTTCCGCCGCCGCCGCCCATTCCGCCACGGAACAGGCCCGCGCGCCGTCCCACTCCCCGAACAGTCGATGCGGGGCGCGGGCCTCCTCCGCCGCGTCGGGCCGGGCGGTCAGCAGACGCAGGTCGCGGTACACCTGCATACTGTCCGCATTGATGATGGTGGCGGGCACCGTCTCCGCCAGCGCCAGCGCCAGCGCCGACTTGCCGCTGGCGGTCGGGCCTGCAATAAGAAGGGCGCGCATGAGGGACGTCCTTTGCCTGTTTTTGTTCCAAGGGGATAGCCAGTGGATAGAGTGGTGACGCTGATCGTCAAGCCCGGTGACCGGGCGAGCCTGTTGAAAGCCGGTCTGGAGGCGGAGCGGATCATTGCCGCCGCCGGGGCGCAGGTGGGCGAACGTGTCTTTCTGGCCGACGATGGCGCGCTGGATCTGCCCTTTACCGGCGGCGACCCGGAAGAGCTGTCCGTGGCGCTGGGTGTGGCGCTGGCCGCGCTGCCCGTGGACCATGCCGTGCAGCGCCAGGATGCGCGCCGCGCCCGGCTTCTGTTGGCGGATATGGACAGCACCATGATCACCGTGGAATGCATCGACGAACTGGCCGACTTTGCCGGAATCAAGGATGCGGTGGCGCGGGTCACTGAAGCCGCCATGCGCGGCGAACTGGATTTCGAAGGCGCGCTGACCGAGCGGGTGGCCCTGCTGGCAGGCATGGATGCCACCGTGATCGATCGTTGCCTGAAAGAACGGGTGCGCCTCACCAGCGGCGCCCGCCCCATGATGGACCGGATGGTGCAGGAAGGCGTGCTGACCGCCCTGGTTTCCGGTGGCTTCACCGCATTCACGGATCGGGTGGCGGCGGATCTGGGCTTTCACATTACCCGCGCCAACCGGCTGGACATTCAGAACGGCAAGCTGACCGGGCGCGTGATCCCGCCGATCTGCGGCGCCGAAACCAAGCTGGAGACTCTGCGGACGCTGAAGGGTGACCATCTGGCACCCGGCGAGCTTGTGATGGCCGTGGGCGACGGCGCCAATGACGCCGCCATGCTTGAAGCGGCGGACATGGGCGTGGCCTTTCACGCAAAGCCACGAGCCAAGGAAGCGGCGAATGTGGTCATCGACCATGGCGACCTGACCGCCCTGCTCTATCTGCAAGGGCTGAGCCCAGAACACTGAGCCCAGAACACTGAGCCCAGAACACTGAGCCCCACACGCCGGCCAAGGGGAAGCGGGCCTGAACTTGCCCCTGCCGTTTCAATTCCTTCCCCCCCCCCACAGCAAAAAAGCCGACCCCCATGGGGGCCGGCTTCTCGTTTGATGCGAAACTGGCGAGACGGCGGTTATTCCGCCTCTTCCTCCGTCAGTTTCAGCGGCAGGTGAGCCGTATTGCCGCGATAGTGGATCAGCAGCAGCACCGTGTCCCGGCCCTGCTCCTTCGCGTCCCCGATCACCGACAGCACATCCTGCGGGTTTTCCACCGGGCGCTGATTGATCCGCATGATCACCGCACCCCGGCGCACGCCGGCCCCGTAAGCTTCGCTGGACCGCTCCACCTTGGTCACGGCCACGCCGTCCACTTCGTCCGGCACGCGAAGCTGACGGCGCATGTCATTGGTCAGCGCTTTCAGCTCCATACCCTCGATCAGGTCCGGCCCGGCAAACTGGTCGGAATCGCCCTGGCCGCCGCCCTGGGCGGCTTCCAGCTCTTCGGGATATTCGCCGGTGGTCAGGGTCAGGGTCTTCTTGTCACCGTCCCGCAGGATCAGCAGCGACACGTCCTTGCCGATATCCGTGCGCGCCACCAGGCGGGACAGGGAATTGGCCTTGTCGCCCACCTTCTTGCCGTCCCATTGCAGGATGATATCGCCCGTTTTCACACCGGCCCCTTCTGCGGGGCTGTCGGGGAAAACGCGGCTGACAATGGCGCCCCTGGCTTCTTCAAGGCCGAGCGAGCGGGCGATCGCCGCGTTCACATCCTGAATGGAGACACCAAGCCAGCCCCGGCGCACCTTGCCGTTTTCCTTGAGTTGATCGATCACATAGCGCGCATCATTGGACGGAATGGCGAAACCGATGCCCACATTGCCGCCGGAAGGCGAGAAGATCGCGGTGTTCACACCGATCACTTCCCCTTCCATATTGAACATCGGCCCGCCGCTATTGCCGCGATTGATGGCCGCATCGGTCTGAATATAGTTCACATAGCCAGCGGCATCGATCGGGCGATTGCGCGCCGAAATGATCCCGGCGGTCACCGAATGGCCAATGCCGAACGGGTTGCCGATGGCCATGATCCAGTCGCCGATACGGTCCTCGTCACTGTCTCCGAAGGATACGGTCGGCAGATCCCCGTCAGCCTTGATTTTCAGCAGCGCCAGATCGGTGCGATCATCCCGGCCCACGATCTCGGCGGAATATTCTTCCCCACCCATGGTCAGCACGGTGATCTCGTCGGCTTTTTCCACCACATGGTTGTTGGTCACCACATAGCCGCTCTTGTCCACGATGAAGCCGGAACCGAGCGAGCGCGCCTCCCTGGGTTCACCATTGCCGCGACCGCCGAAACGCTCCTGGAATTCCTCGAAAAATTCACCAAAGGGCATACCCTCCGGTACGTTGAAATTGCGCTCGCTGTTCTCGATCACCTGAACGGTGGAAATATTGACCACGGCGGGGGACAGCTCCTCCGCCAGATCGGCGAAGGATTCCGGCGCACCGCGGGCGGCAGCCGGCTGCGAACCCAGCACCAGCGCCGCCACGAGGGCGAGCGCCGCAATGGGCGCCAGCGACCAGCGGGTCACGGCATGGGGATGTTGGGCGCGCGCCGCCACGGCGCGGGATCGGGTAAATGCAGTCACTCCACAGGCTCCTTGTTAAATACTTTTCATGCCGCACCGGGCCGCGGCTCTCATAGCCAGATGGGGCCGGTGCGGCCGGGGTTCAACCCGTCAGGCCGACGCAAGCGCTTTTCCCGAATCATCCCCCGCGCGCCAGCCACACGATCGCAACACCGATCACGGCGGTGGTCAAGCCTGCCAGGCGTATGCTTGCGACAGGCTGTTGCAGCAACGCGACGACCAGCACTTTCAGCCGCCCGGCCAACAGGGTGTAGAACACACCTTCCATGAACAGGGCGAGCCCCAGAGCGCTCAGGAATAGCGACCAGTCCACACCATGCTCCCGATATAACGACAAAGGCGGGGCCGATACATGACGCATCAGCCCCGCCAGAGATTCACTTGTCCGTCTCGCCCATGAACAGGCGGAAGAACTCGCTGTCCGGCGACAGCACCAGCGTGGTGTCATCCGCGCTCATGGACGCGCGATAGGCCTGAAGCGTGCGGTAGAACTTGAAGAACTCCGGGTCCTTCTCGTGCACCTTGGCGAAGGTGCCCGCCGCCACTGCTTCGGCCCGGCCACGGATCTGCTCGGATTCCTTGTCCGCCTTGGCAAGGATTTCAGACCGGCGCCGATCCGCATTGGCACGGATGCGGGATGCTTCCCGTTGACCTTCGGCCCGTTCCAGCGCGGCTTCCTGCTCCCGCTCGGCGCGCATCCGGCTGAACACGGCCTCCGAGTTGGCTTTCGGCAGGTCCACCCGGATCAGCCGCACATCGGCCACTTCAAGGCCCAGGGTCTCGGCCTTTTCATTGGTCAGCTTGCCGATCCGCTCCATCAGTGCGGCGCGCTGGCCGGACACGATGGTGAGCATGGTCTCGTCCGCAAGCACCTGCCGCACGTTGGAGAACATGATGTTCTCCAGCAGGCTGGCGGCCTTCGCCTCGGTGCGGGCCGCCTGATAGGTTTTCAGAGGGTCCACGATGCGGAACCGGGCGAAACTGTCCACCACGATGCGGCGCTGGTCTTCCGCGATCACTTCCTGCGGCGGCACGTCCAACGAAAGCAGCCGCCGGTCCAGCAGGATAACCTGTTCCACAAAGGGGGTTTTGAAGTGCAGCCCCGGTTCGGTGATGGTGCGCTTGGGCTCCCCGAACTGCACCACGATGGCCTGCTTGCGCTCATCCACGGTAAACATGGACATGCTGGCCAGAATGGCGCCCAGCGCGATCAGGACGATCAGAACGATGGAACGGATTTTCATTGCCGATCTCCTTGTTTGCCGGCGCTGCCGCCCGTCTTGCGTTGGATTTCAGGCAGCGGCAGATAGGGGACCGCGCCGCCCGCCTTGCCATCCAGAATGACCTTTTCCGTACCGCCCAGAACGCTTTCCATGGTTTCCAGATAAAGGCGTTCGCGGGTCACGTTCCTGGCCTTGCTGTATTCAGTCAGGATATCGTCGAAACGATCCGCCTGCCCCTGCGCGCGGTTGGTCACTTCCGCCTGATAGGCCTTGGCGGCTTCCACCGCCTTGATCGCGTGGCCTTCGGCCTCTGGGATGATCTTGTTGGCATAGGCCTGCGCCTCGTTCATGACACGGCGCCGGTCCTGCTCGGCCCGCTGCACTTCCTGGAAGGCATCGATCACCGTTTCCGGCGGGTCCGCATCGGTGATCTGCACGCGCAGAACCTCGATACCCGCCTCATATTCGTTCAGCACATCCTGCAACTGCTGATGCACTTCTTGCTGAATGCGATCACGGGCAGTGGTCAGGATCGGTTCGATCTTGTTCTGGCCCACCACTTCGCGCATGGATGACTGCGCCACCATGCGCACGGCGCTGCCGGGCTCGTTCAGATTGAACAGATATCGGCCCGCGTCCGCGATCTTCCACACCACGGTAAACTTGATCTGGACGATGTTTTCGTCCCCGGTCAGCATCAGACTCTCGTTCAGGCTTCCCATGCTGATTTCCTTGCCACCGCTCTGGCCACCCACATCGACCCGGTTTTCACTGGTCACTTTCGGGGTTTCCACGGTTTCAACCGGATAGGGTAGGTGCCAGTGCAGGCCCGGCCCGGTGCTGTCCACCCATTCGCCGAAGCGCAGCACCACGCCCTGCTCGTTGGTATCCACGCGGTAAAAACCGCTGAACAGCCAGATCACCACCGCCACAAGCAGCAGGATGGAAAACCCGCCCTTGCCGCCGGGCATGGCCTGGCGCAGATTATCCTGCATCTTCTTCAGAAAGGCATCGATATCGGGCGGCTGGTTGCCACCACCGCCCCCGCCGCTGCCACCGCCACGGGGACCGCCGCCGCCACCGCCCCACGGATTGGGGCGGTCGCCGCCATTGTTCTGCCAAGGCATAAAATTGCTCTCCCTCGTATGCGCCTGGGGCTTTCCCGCTTGACTGCGGTGCCCATTGTCTTCACCTCACGGACCAGACGGTGACACAGAGTGGCCCGCGCGCCAATGGTCCGGTTCCTGCCCCGAATATATGGTAGTACCGGGTCGCTGCAACGAATCATATGAATTTTGTCGCCGGGCCGGGTTTGCCGGGGCGATACAGGAAAGGCTCGATCATGGTGGAAAAAGCGGATGTGATGCGATCCCTGGAAGCGGTTGAAGACCCGTCGGGCCGGGGATCGATCGTCGATTGCCGGCGCGTGGCAACCGTGGTGATCGACAAGGGTGAAGTGGGCGTGGTGCTGGACTTCAAGGACACCCCGCCCGCTGATCGCGCCGCCATGACCGAACAGGCGGAAAGCGCGGTCAAGGCATTGGACGGGGTTTCCGCCGTGAATGTGGTGATGACAGCCCTGCGCCAAACGGGGGAAAAGGACAAGGCGGCGCCGCCCCCACCGAAAAGCGGCCCCGGCAACACGCCGCCCCCCAAGCCCAGCGCCCTGCCGGGCGTGCAATCCATCATCGCCGTGGCCAGCGGCAAGGGCGGAGTCGGCAAATCCACCACCTCGGTCAATCTGGCACTGGCACTGCGCGATCAGGGGCTGAAAGTGGGCCTGCTGGACGCCGACATTTTCGGCCCGTCCCTGCCCATGCTCATGGGCATCGACCAGAAACCGGAAGCCATCGACAACCGCCTGCAACCCATCGAAAAGGCGGGCATCAAGACCATGTCCATCGGCTTTCTGCTGGATGTGGACCAGCCCGTGGTGTGGCGCGGCCCGCGCGTAATGGGCGCCACCCAGCAATTGCTGAAGGATGTGGACTGGGGGCCGCTGGACGTTCTGGTGGTGGACATGCCGCCCGGCACCGGCGACGTGCAGCTCACCATGGTCCAGCAGGTGCCGCTCACCGGGGCGGTGATCGTGTCCACGCCGCAGGACCTGGCCCTGATCGACGCACGCAAGGGCATGGGCATGTTCCACAAGGTGGATGTGCCCATTCTGGGCCTGGTGGAGAATATGAGCACCTTCATCTGCCCCGAATGCGGCACGGAATCGGCCATCTTCGGCCATGGCGGCGCCGAAGACGCGGCCAGGGTCGCCGGGGTGCCCTTCCTTGGCGCGGTGCCGCTGGCCATGCCGATCCGGGAGCAGTCGGACAAGGGAACCCCGGTGGTGGACAGCCTGCCGGACAGCCCCCACGCACGGGCCTATCACGCCATTGCGCGCGGCGTGGCCGCCCATCTGCCTCTGGCGGAGCATAGCTGACGGTCAGGCCCGGCGGTCCAGAACCCGGATGGTGAAGGCGGGCCGGTCGCCCTCGGCTGGATGGGGGTGGCGCTCCGTCTCCGCCCAGTCGCCCTCGTCGAAGGCCGGGAAGAAAGTGTCGCCGGGCACCGACAGGTCGATGTCGGTCAGATAAAGCCGATCGGCGGAAGGTAGCAGCGCCTCATAAAGCGTGGCACCGCCGATCACCATTACCTCCGCCCCCGCGGCACGCGCCGCCGCCAGCCCCTCCGGCAGGGTGCGGAACACCCGCACGCCCTCCGGCTGGAAATCCGCCCTGCCGCTGACGACGAAATTGTCCCGCTTCGGCAAAGGGCGCCCGATAGACTGATAGGTGCGGCGCCCCATCAGCACCGGCTTGCCAAGGGTGGCCTGCTTGAAAAAGCTGAGATCCCGCGGCAGATGCCATGGCATGGCACCGTCCTGGCCGATCACATTGTCGCGGGCGCGGGCGGCGATGAGCGATACGGTCATTGAAGGTGGTCTCCTTGGGCGCACATGCCCCACTCACAGGCGCGGTAACGAAATCAACAGCTCAAAACCCCGCCGGGATGCGGGCACGGGCGCACCCGCTCAGATCATCATGTTTTCCACATCTTCATCGCTGGTGGCGCTGGCCTCCTGCAAGGGCAGATGCACCCACATTTCCGTGCCATGGCCCACCTTGGACGACACATGAATGGTGCCGGACATGCGTTCCACCAGTTCGCGGCAGATGGCCAGCCCCAGACCGACCCCGCCATGGCTGCGGGAATGAGAGGATTCCACCTGGGTGAAGCGATCGAACAGCACCGCCTGCTTTTCCTTTGGAATGCCAATGCCCGTATCCGACACCTTCATCACATAGCCCGGCTTGCCGGTCAGGAAGCGCTTGGGATAAATCTTGATGCGCACCTCGCCCTCATCGGTGAACTTGATGGCGTTGGAGGCCAGGTTGGTCAAGATCTGCCGTAACCGCAACTCGTCGCCATTGATGAAATCGGGCATCCCCTCATCCACATGGGCGCTGAGCCTGAGGCCCTTGGCATCCGCCTGCTGATAAAGCAGCGCGATCACGCGGTCTGTCAGGAATTCCGGCGACAGGGCGCCCGCCTCAATGGAAATCTTGCCCGCTTCCAGCTTGGCCAGGTCCAGAATGTCATTGATCAGACGCAGCAGATAAGACCCGGAATGATGGATGTCGCGGGCATAGTCCTGATAGCGCTCATCCCCCAGCGGGCCGAGCGGCTCATCCTTCAGGAACTGGGAAAAGCCGAGAATGGTGTTGAGCGGGGTGCGCAATTCGTGGCTCACCGTGGCCAGGAATTCCGACTTGGCCTCGTTGGCGGCCTCGGCGGCCTCACGCGCTTCCTCCAGGTCCCGGTTCAGGTTTTGCAGCAGCTCGTTATGCTCCTCCATTTCCCGGTGCGCCTCGCGCAGGGCGCTGGTGCGCCGTTCCACAATGGCGGACACGCGCTGCTGGCGCTGGGCCTGGGTCCACAAAATGTAGATCACCAGCACGGTCAGCATCAGCACCACGATCCCTTCGATCACGGCGCGGCCCAGGTCCGGCACGAACACCCCCGGCGCGGCCCACACGCTGGCCTGCCAATCGCGCAGGCCCACATCCATGCGCTGGTCCAGCCGGAACGCGCTGTCCCCCCGCGCGGCGCCGGAACGCGACAGGCCGCGCTCGGACAGATAGGTCAGCGTCACCGTTCCCCCGGTGGCCGGCGAAACGGTCTTGAGCGCCAGATTCAACCCCTCGAACCGGGGTTCATCCGTGCCGCCGCGCACAATCCGGCTGAGTTCCACGATCTGCACCGCAAAGCCGGGAAACCCGTATATATCCTTGAAGGGCGTGATCAGCCAGACACCGCCACGGGCGGCGAACATGGTCTGTGCCGGGGTGGATAGCGGCACCACGATGGACCGGTGCTCCGACAGCGACTTCGACAGCAGGCCCCGCAACCCCGGCAGATTGCCCATGTCGATGCCGGTCCAGGCATCGGCCCGCTCCGCTTCCGGGGACCAGGCGCCGACCAGGGGGTATAATGTCTTGTTCACCGCCTGCGGTGCGATTTCGCCACCGCGCCCGTCACGGAACTGGAATCCGTCCGCGCCCTGTGCCCTGATCCGGTCCAGAATATTGCGGGCATCATCCGGCGGCACGGCCACGGCCATGCCAACCATGCGGCGATGGCGATAAAACTGGGTCTCTTCATCCAGATAGGCGCGCAGGGGGCCGGGTGCCGTATTACTGGTGGCCTTGGAAAAGGCGTGCAGATTATGCGCCAGATCCCGTTCCCGGAGCAATTCCTGGCGCACCCGCTCCACCATCAGCTCGGCGGTGAAATCGAATTTGGTACGGGCCTCCTTTTCGGCAGAGCGAATCGCATCCCGCGTGGCGGACCAGGACAGCACGAGCCCCACCAGCAGCACGAGGCCGATGGAAACGAACTGTCGCTTGTCTTTCACGCCGACGCTCATACCATTCCTTCAGCGCCCGGATCTGCCCTGCTTTCAGGCGCCATGCCGCCCCCACAGAACCGGCGAGACCACATCATACCGCCACGGGCGCCTTGATCGCCGGGTGGGGGTCATAACCGTGGACCGCGATATCCTCCACGGTAAAGCGAAACAAATCCTTAACATCAGAATTCAGATGCAACCGGGGCAATGGCCGCGGCGTGCGGGACAATTGCAGGTCCGCCTGCTCCAGATGATTGCTGTAGAGGTGGGCATCACCCAGCGTATGGATGAAATCCCCGGCTTCCAGCCCGCACACATGGGCCACCATGTGGGTAAGCAGCGCATAGGAGGCGATATTGAAAGGCACCCCCAGAAACACATCGGCGCTGCGCTGATATAGCTGACAGGACAAGCGCCCCTGCGCCACGTGAAACTGGAACAGGCAATGACAGGGCGGCAGAGCCATGCCGTCCACATCCGCCGGGTTCCAGGCGCTCACCACCAGGCGGCGGCTGTTGGGATTGGTGCGAATGGCGTGCACCACATCGCTGATCTGATCGATCACGCGCCCGTCCGGCGCCGCCCAGCTTCGCCACTGCTTGCCGTAAACCGGCCCCAGTTCCCCCGACTCGTCCGCCCAGGCATCCCAGATGTGCACCTTGTTATCCTGCAGATAGCGCACATTGGTATCCCCGGCCAGGAACCACAGAAGCTCATGGATGATACCGCGGATATACAGCTTCTTGGTGGTCAACAGCGGAAAGCCGGCACCCAGATCGAAGCGCATCTGATGGCCGAACACGCCATAAGTGCCCACGCCGGTGCGATCATCCCGATGGATGCCGGTGTCCCGAATATGCCTCAACAGCGCCAGATACGCGTCCATGCCGTCCCCGCCTTGTCTCGCTTCAGCATCAGCTTTAGGCACACGGCCCCGCAGTTGCAAGCCTGCCCGTGCGGCGCACCGCGCGGAACCCGATCGGCGCTGGCCGGTTTTTCTGTAATCCCGCCCTTTAAGTGTGGGCGTTTTGCCCTTATATTGGGGATGTCGGGCAACCGACTATGGCGATAAACGGTGCATTGAGTACATTCAGCGGACCCGGGGGCAGTACCCGGCGCCTCCACCATGAGGGCTGATCGGCACGACAGGGGTACCACCATATGGCGGATACCGGGCCGGACAGCCCTGATGATGGGGGCGAACCAGGATCGACGCGCTTGGAAATATGTGACTTTTCGCCCGGCATGGTACCGCCGTTATCGGGCCGTTTTGACAAATGCCAACGACAACGACGTCGAGTTTGCCGTAGCCGCCTAAGCGGTGAGGTAAGCTAGCATTTAAATCCCCGTCGTGTGACAACGGCGGGTGGGGGCTGGCCCACCTAGCAACAGAACGGGCCACTTCTCTTTTTCGGCCAGCACCGAGCCGGCGCGGCGGCGCCCTTGGGCCACGCAAAACGGCGCGACAGGCCCGCGGTTGCCACATCCATTCACTTTTGCCTTCACTCGCTGCGGGCTAATCAGTATAACGGGCGCGAATTCCGGCGTGCCAGGCCCCGGCAGGCCAGCGCGCGCGGCTCTTTTTGTCGTGATGAAAGGCTGCAAGCTGATGACCGATACGCCGAGCGAAAGCAGCATAGACTATGACGCCAAGGTGGAAGCGGCGCTGAAAACCGTGGTGCGATCCGTGCTCAGGGATACCGTGGAACACGGCCTTCCGGGGGACCATCACTTTTTCATTGCCTTCAGAACCCAGGCGGAGGGGGTGAGCATCCCCGCCCATCTGGTCAGCCGCTTCCCGGAGGAAATGACCATCGTGATCCAGCACAAGTTCTGGGATCTGACGGTGGAGGATGACCATTTCGAAGTGGGGCTGAGCTTCAACCAGAAGCCGGAACATCTGATCATTCCCTTTCATGCCCTGACCGGCTTCGTGGACCCCAGCGTACAGTTCGCCCTTAATTTCCACGCGGAAACCGGCGCCGAGCACGACGACGCCACAGACGGCGCCACCAGCCAGAGCGACGAAGCGGGGGACACCCGTTCCGGGCGTGACATGGCGAGCCTTGAAGCCACCGTCAGCGATCTCAGCGACCTGCCCCGTACCGCCGCCAGCCGCGACGACATGAAAACCGAAGACGGCGACAATAATGCCGATGGCGACGCGCGCGGCGGGGACAATGTGGTCACACTGGATGCCTTCCGCAAGAAAACCTGACGCCCTGAATCTTCCGGCAGTTCGCTGGAACCGCCGGCGTTCCCGGTGCCCCCTTTGACAAAATCGGATGCCCCATGACCGACTGGACCTATCAGCCGCTTTTCGAGCTTGGCGACGATGCCACCCCTTATCGCAAACTGACTGGCAACCATGTGGAAACGCTGGAGGTGGACGGGCGCACCATCCTGAAAGTGGCGGATGCGGGGCTGGAACTGCTGGCACGGGAAGCCATGCACGACATCTCGCACCTGCTGCGACCCGGCCATCTGCAACAACTGGCTGACATTCTGGCCGATGAGGAGGCGAGCGAAAACGACCGCTTCGTGGCGCAGGAGCTGTTGAAAAACGCCAATATCGCCGCCGCGCGGGTTCTGCCAAGCTGTCAGGATACGGGCACGGCCATCATTGCGGGCAAAAAAGGCCAATATGTGTGGACGGACGGCGACGACGGCGAACCGCTGAGCCGCGGCGTGATGCGCACCTATACGGAAACCAATCTGCGCTACAGCCAGATGGCGCCGCTGGACATGATCCGCGAAAAGAACACCAAAACCAACACCCCCGCCCAGATCGATATTTATGCCGGAAAGGGCAATGAATATCATTTCCTGTTTCTGGCCAAGGGCGGCGGCAGCGCCAACAAGACCTTCCTGTATCAGGAAACGCCCGCAAAGCTGCGCGAAGACAAGCTGATGGCGCTGCTGGAAGAAAAGATCAAAACGCTGGGCACGGCGGCCTGCCCGCCCTATCACCTGGCCGTGGTGATCGGCGGCCTGTCGGCGGAACAGAATCTGGCCACCGTGAAAAAGGCATCCGCCCGCGATCTGGACAGCCTGCCCGATACCGGCAATGAAGGCGGGCGCGCCTTTCGGGACCGGGACTGGGAGACGCGCATCCATGAGATGACCCGCGGGCTCGGCATCGGCGCCCAGTTCGGCGGCAAGTATTTCTGCCATGACGTGCGCGTGATCCGCCTGCCCCGCCACGGCGCCAGCCTGCCCATCGGCATCGGGGTGAGCTGCTCGGCGGATCGGCAGGCCAAGGGCAAGATCACGCCAGAGGGCATCTTTCTGGAACAACTGGAAACCGATCCGGGCAAATACATGCCGCCGGTAACGGAAGCGGACCTTGAGGCGGACGTGGTGCACATCGACCTGAACCAGCCCATGGACGCCATCCGCGCCGAACTCACGAGGCACCCGATCAAGACCCGGCTCAGCCTGACCGGCACCATCGTGGTGGCGCGGGATTTGGCGCACAGCCGAATCAAACAGATGGTCGAGGACGGCGCGGAAATGCCATCCTATTTCAAGGATCACATCATCTATTATGCGGGGCCGGCCAAAACGCCGGAAGGCTATGCCTCCGGCTCTTTCGGCCCCACCACCGCCGCACGGATGGACCCCTATGTGGACGAGTTCCAGAAGCTGGGCGGCAGCATGGTCATGCTGGCCAAGGGCAACCGCTCCAAAGCGGTAACCAGGGCGTGCCAGGACAATGGCGGCTTTTATCTGGGCTCCATCGGCGGCCCGGCGGCGGCGCTTGCGCAGGACAATATCCGTAAGGTGGCGGTGCTGGACTTTGACGATCTGGGCATGGAAGCGGTATGGAAGATCGAGGTGGAAAACTTCCCCGCTTTCATCGTTGTGGATGACAAGGGCAATGACTTCTTCCAGGCCCTTTAAGGGCGAAAAGGCATCGGTGCCCGGCGCCGCCAGCACTGGCAAAGAGAGCGCCGCCAGCACTGGCACAGCCGGGGAAAACAGCTATTACCCCCCGGAAAACGCCCGGCTGGAGCGCCATTCCGTAACCCTGTCCGGCCACCGCACATCCGTTTCGATGGAACGCGGCCTGTGGCAGCACCTGAAGCGGCTGGCTGGTGCCGACGGGCTGGCCGTGGCGGAACTGGTGCGGCGCATAGACGAAGCGCGCACGGTGCCCCTTTCCCGCGCGCTCAGGGCCTATGTGCTCACAAGATTGAGCGATGAAGCGGGCCACCCCCGCACCGATGGCGGCCCCCTTTAACCGCCGCCATCCGCATCGCCCCCTGATTCATCCTGCGCCGCATCTTCCGGCGCCTCAGTAGCGCGCTTGCGGCCCAGTTGGTCCAACAGGGACAGGGCCGCGCCCATCACGGCGGCGCCCGGATTGCCCGTATCGCCGGACATCCGGTCCTGCAAAGCGGCGCCCAATCGGCTGCGAATCTCCGACAGGGCGAAGCGTTCCAGCGCGCGGCTTTCCACGCGCAGGCGGGGCTGATCGATCGCCCCCCGGAACGCCAGCGGGATGGCCGGGGTGTCGGGCGGCTGGCTGAGCGCAAGCGTGCCATCCACGGTCATCTGCGCATCACTCAGCGCGATCGATCCGGTCAACCCCAGCCGACCCCACGGCCCCGCGGCCTCCGCCGTCTGAATCCGCGCCGTCCCGTCTTGCAGGGCCAGGCTGACTGTCACATCCCGCGCGGCGGTTTCCCCATCCCGCAGAAATCCCCCCATCCGGTCCAGAAAGCCGCTGCCACTGTCCGCCGTGCGGATCAGCGCGCTCATGCCCGGCGCATCCAGAAAACCGAGCCGCATATTGCTGCCATTCAGATCGACCGTACCGTTCAGGGCCGATACCAGCACAGGAGAGGCGGCCAGGTCCAGCGACACCCGCGCCGCGCCGGAAAGCACGCGCCCGGCCCCCAGATCGGCCAGTGCCGCCCCCATATCGAGCGCCGCCGCATCCAACCGCACGCTGGCGCCGCCCTTGCGGTCATCATCCGCCCAGTTCAGCCGCGCATCCAGCGCCAGTGCACCATCCCCAAGGCGGGCATCCGGCCCGGCGGTAACGGTCACATCTTCCGCCGCAAGGGTCAGGCCCGCCGACGGCGCGAGCAGGGGCTGACCCAGCATATGGCTGTCGGATACCGCAAGGCTGACCGATCCCGTAATGCCGTCAAGCGCGGCGGGGAGACGCGGCCCCGATGCAGAGGCGCCCGACACGGCCCCGTTTTCACGCGCCTTCAAAAGCTTGGTCCCGATATCAAGCCCGCGTATGGTCAGCGCCCCATCCAGTATGTTGTTCGACATCAGGGACAGCTTTCCGGTCAGGCGCGCCTCCCCCACGGCCAGGTCCAGCCGGGTGGCGTCCCAATGCCGGGGCCCTTGCATCCAGCCCGACAGGGACAGGCTGCCCGCCGCATCCGGCAGGGACATATCCGCGAAAGACACCGGGCTGTAGAACGCATCGGCCAGCGTTGCGGGGCTGTCATGGTCAAAGCCCCCCTCCAACTGCCAACCGGGCGACGCCCCCTGCGGCCCCGGAGCCCGCCGGGCGGTGACACGTATCCGCCCCCCGATCAGGCCGCCACTCATCCGCAGCGAAAGCGGTTCTTCCGCGCCGCCCGCAATATCCATGGTCATGTCGGCGGGCACCCTGGCCGCCACCGGCCAGCCAGCCAGCCGCAGGGCGGGCGCCAGATCGGGGTTGGACACATCCAGTTGCAGATCGAGCGGGCCGTCGGGCAACAGGGGCACCATCCCATCGGCCCGCAGGTGCCGCCTGCCCTGTCCCGACAGGTCCAGCGCCAGGCGTGCCCGGTCCAGCGGCCCGGTCAGGCGCACCGAGCCGGTAAGCGGGGCCAGTCCCAGCGCTTCCGGCCCTTCCGCCACGGCAGGGCGGATCGACGGCGCGGCAAAGGCCGCCAACACATCGGACAGGCTGTCCGGCGCCTGAGCGAGCGTCGCCCTGAGATCAAGCCGCCGGTCATCCCGTGCCAGATGCACCGATCCGGCAAGAGAAGCACCGGCCCCATCCGGGCCCAGCACCAGACTGTCCAGCAGCAGCCGCTCACGGGTCAACGTGCCGCGTGCGGCCAGCCGGTCAAGCCGGGTCACGCCCAATGCCACCGAATCCAGCAACAGGTCGAAATCGAGAGCCGAACCATCCTCCGGCGCGACCAGTTCAAGCGCCCGGCCCAGCCGATCCGGCCATGGCGCCCCCTCCGGCGCGGCGCCGTTTGCCATGTCGCCGGATGCAGGCGACAGGCCCAACCCATAGGCCGCCAGCGCCACCGGCCCCGCTTCCATGTTGAGCGACGACAGCCCCTTATCCGTCCCGGCCATGGCCCCCTTGAACCGGATCGCATCCAGCCGACCGGACAGATCGTCCACCGTCCACCGGCCCGGTGTCCAATGCACATCGGCGTTCAGGCGCCCGGTGGCCAACCGATCCATCGGCACCCGCTGCAACAGGGACTGCGCCCGCTCCCCGCCAAGCCAGGCCAGCACCTTGCGGATATTGCCCTGCCCCATATGCACCTGCCCGCGCAGGTCCGGGCCGTCGCCGGTGGTCAGCGTGGCGGTAAGCGCCAAACGGGCACCGCCCGGCAACAGGCCCTGCATCTGCTCCAGCCGCAACCGATTCGCCGTGATCGACAGGCCGGATTCCAAATGCTGCACCACGCCGCCGCGCCATTCAAAACCTTCCAGCGTCAAATCCAGCGCGGCACTGTATTCCGGCATGTCGTGTGCGCCACCATCGTCCATCGGGGCGGCATCCACTGTGTCCGGTGCTGCAAGACCGACCATCAGCGCGCGCAGCAGGTCCGCATGAACCACCCCCAGCGCCACCGACCCGGCCAGATGCGCCTGTCCCCCCGGTGCCGCCATCAGAGTCGCCTGCCCCCGCGTTTCGCCAAGGCGCATCCGGCGGGTCGTTACATGCTGCATATGGGTGTCCCGCCTGAGCTGGGCATCGACCAGGAAGGGTATCGCCGTCTCAATGCCCCGGCTGGGGCCACCGCCTGTCAACGCCTTGACGGCGGACAGAAAGGCCACCGCATCATCCCCCGACAGCTTCAGCCGCCCATCCATGCCATCATCGAAAAGGCGCCCGTTCAGGTCCATGCTGGCCCCGGCAAGGCTGACGGACAGGTCCAGGCTGTCGCCCTCCCCTTCCGGGCGGGCACGGAAGCGGCCATCGGCGGCCAGGTCCCATCCGCCCAGTCTGGCGCTGGCCTCCCACGTAACGGGGCCAGCGGGAAGGTTGCCGCCCAGCGTGGCATCCACCGCCGTCAACCGCCGTTCAGGGCCGTTTCGCGGACGCAGGGTGATGGCGCCGTCGCGCAGCCTCAGCCGGTCCAGTGTCACCGCGCGAGACCCAGTGCTCCCGGCGGCAAGCCCCGCCAGGCGCCACCCCTCATCACCCTGTTCCAGCGTCAGCGCGGCCCCGTCCAGCACCACCCGCTTCAGCGCCAGATCACCGCGCAACAGGGCACCCACGCCCAGCCTGAGGGCGATTCGGTCGGCGCGCGCCACCACATCGCCCTTGGCCCCGTCCAACGGGCGCAGCACCACCTGCCGGGCGGTGAAGGACGGGCGCGGCAGCAACGAAACCGACACATCCCCGCCCAGATCCACCGACAGGCCGATTCGGTTGGACGCCAGCGTGGCCAGATCCCGGCGATAATCGTTCCAGTCCACCAGCGACAGCGTTGTCACCAGCCCGGCCAGCGCCAGCACAGCCACGCCCCCGGCGACCAGCAGCACGCGCCTGAAACGCGACCCCCCCGGATCGGGCGGGCCTGATTTCTCCGGCTGTGTGGTGGCCATGGCTTTCTCCCTATCCGGCTTGTGCCGGTCCATCATGGGCTTATGGAGGTGGCGACACAACTCCCTCAGCCGGGGTGCTGCCCGGCCCGCCGCTTTACAAGCCCGGCGCCAGCGGGCTAAATCGCCGGATGGTTCGGGGTATTGCGTGATGAGGGGCTCATGACGGCACAAACCGGTGACGGCGGCGACGCCGCGGCGGGCTGGCGCGCCCGGCTGACCCGCTGGCTGCGTCGCCCTGCCATGGAACATTGGCTGCTGTTGGGGCTCGCCGCCATAATGGGCACGGTGTCGGGCTTCGCCGCCATCGGCTTTTATCTGGCCATCGACTTTCTTCTGGTGCTGGGCTTCGGCGCCAATGAAGCCCAACTGGCCACACGCGCCGCCGGCCTCAGCCCATGGCAGATTCTGGCCGTGCCGGTGCTGGGCGGACTGGTGGTGGGACAATTGCTGCGTTTCCTGCCCGGCCACAAGGCCCATGCCGTGCCCCATGTGATCGAGGCCGCCGCCCTGCATGGCAGCCGCATCCGCCTGCGGGACGGCCTGTTCAGCGCGGCGGTGACCATCACCAGCCTGGGCAGCGGTGCTTCCACCGGGCGGGAAGGCCCGGTGGTCCATCTGGGCGCCACACTGGCCGCCCGGCTCACGGCACTGGCCAGGCTCAATCCCGCCATCGGGCGCACCCTGCTGGGCTGCGGCGTGGCCGCGGCGGTGGCGGCATCCTTCAATGCCCCCATTGCCGGGGTCTTTTTCGCGCTTGAGGTGATCATCGGGCACTATGCCCTGCACACTTTCGCACCCATTGTCATCGCGGCCATAGCGGGTACCCTTGTCAGCCATGCCCATCTGGGCAATTTCCGCGCTTTCCAGATCACCGACCAGATGATCGCCACCTTCTGGGAGTTTCCCGCCTTCGTGCTGCTGGGCGTGCTGGCGGCGGGGCTCGCCGTGCTGTTCATGCGCGGCCTGATCGCCATAGAGCGGCTGCAAAAACCCATTGCCCGCCATATACCGCTGGCGCTGCAACCGGCGCTTGGCGGCCTGGTGGTGGGCTTTATCGCCATGGTCCACCCGGAAGTGCTCTCGGTGGGGTATGAGGCCACGCATACCGCGCTCACCGGCGGCTATGGCCTGGCCCTGCTGCTGACCCTGATCAGCGTGAAGCTGGTGGCGAGTTGGGCATCCTTCCTGTTCCGGTTCGGCGGCGGGGTGTTCAGCCCGTCCCTGTTCCTGGGGGCCATGCTGGGCGGCGCCTTCGGCCATCTTGCAGGCGGGCTTCCCATGGTGACATCCGCCCCGTCGCTCTATGCCGTGGTGGGCATGGGCGCGGTGGCGAGCGCGGTTCTGGGCGCTCCCATTTCCACCATTCTGATCGTGTTCGAGATCACCGGCGACTACAGTGTGGCGCTGGCGGTGATGGTGGCCTCGGCGGTGGCCAGCATGACCGCCCGACTGTTCGTTCATGGCTCGCTGTTCCACATGCAGCTTCGGGAAAAGGGCATGGAACTGACCGGCGGGCGGGCCACCTTCCTGCTGCGGTCGGAAACCGTGGAAGGGCATCTGACACGCGATTTCACCACCATCACCACGGACACGCCCCTGTCCGAAGCCCGCGCGCATCTGCTGAGCCGGGGCGGTGGCGAAATGGTAGTGCTGGAAAGCAGTGGCCGGCTGGCGGGAATGCTGGCCCTTACCGATATGCCGCACGCCCTGCTGGAAAACGGCACCGGTGACGGTCAGCCCGTGGAAAGCCTGATGCGCCCCACCGTTCCCCACCTGTATAGCGACGAGCCGCTGGGCCATGCGCTGACGGCGATGGAAACCACCGGAGAGGATGTGCTGCCCGTGGTGGACCGGGAAACCGGGACCGTCGCCGGGCTGGTGCGCTATCGCCATGTGCTGGAAGCCTATAACAAGGCCCTGCTCGAAGCGCAGGGCGAGGACCGGGGCCTTTGATTCGAGCCGCCGCGCCTGATCCGTGACGCGATGGGTGCGCGTGGGGCTTTTGCCCGCCCGCCCATGGTGCTATGAGGGGCGCCATGAGCGATGACCCCTTTGACATGAGCGACCTGGACAGCCCCCCGCCCCCGGCGACGGAACCGCCCTATCTGACCGGGCTCAACGCCCAGCAACGGGAAGCGGTGCTGTCCACCGATGGTCCGCTGCTGGTGCTGGCGGGCGCGGGCACGGGCAAGACCCGCGTGCTGACCACCCGGCTTGCCCATATCCTGCGCCAGGGCCTGGCCCGGCCACAGGAAGTGCTGGCGGTCACCTTCACCAACAAGGCGGCGGGCGAAATGAAGCGCCGGGTGGAACAGTCATTGGGCCGCCCGGTGGAAGGCATGTGGATCGGCACCTTTCACGCCCTTTGCGCCCGCATTCTGCGCGCCCATGCGGAACTGGCCGGCCTGCGCCACGATTTCACCATTCTGGACACAGACGACCAGATACGGCTGCTGAAACAGTTGCTGGCCGCCGAGGGGCTGGACAGCAAACGCTGGCCCGCCCGCCAACTGGCCGGGCTGATCGACCGCTGGAAAAACCGGGCCATCACGCCGGACACGGTGCCCGCATCGGAATCCCACGCCTTTGCCGATGGCCGGGGCGTGGCGCTGTACCGCGCCTATCAGGACCGGCTGAAAGTGCTCAATGCGGTGGATTTCGGCGATCTTCTGTTGCATGTGATCACCCTGTTTCAGACCCATGACGACGTGCTTGGCCGCTATCAGGACCGCTTCCGCTACATTCTGGTGGACGAATATCAGGATACCAATGTGGCGCAGTATCTCTGGCTCCGCCTGCTGGCCCGGCGCACCGGCAGTGGCGAGGCACGCAATATCTGCTGCGTGGGGGACGATGACCAGTCCATCTATGGCTGGCGCGGCGCCGAAGTGGGCAACATATTGCGCTTTGCACAGGATTTTCCCGGCGCGAAAACCGTGCGGCTGGAACAGAATTATCGCTCCACCGGCCATATTCTGGCCGCCGCGTCGGCGGTGATCGCGGGCAATGAAGGGCGGCTGGGAAAAACCCTGTGGACCGAGGACGGCGACGGGGAACGGGTGCAGATCCACGGCGTTTGGGATGCCCATGAGGAAGCCCGCAGCATCGGCCACATGCTGGAGGAGATGGAGCGCGGCGGCGCCACGCTCAATGATGTGGCCGTGCTGGTGCGCGCCTCCTTCCAGATGCGGGAAGTGGAAGAGCGCCTGATCCAGATTGGCCTGCCCTATCGGGTGATCGGTGGCCCGCGCTTTTACGAGCGCCGGGAAATCCGGGACGCGCTGGCCTATTTCCGCCTGATCATGCAGGAAGACGACGACCTGGCCTTTGAGCGCATCATCAATGTGCCCAAGCGCGGCATCGGCGCCACCAGCCTGCAAAGGCTGCACAAGCTGGCCCGCGCCCACGGGGTCTCCATGACACGCGCCGCCCGCCAACTGGCCACGCTGGATGAATTGCGCCCGCAGACCCGCAAAAGCCTGAACGCCTTTCTGGAAGACCTGGACCGCTGGCGGGCGCTGCTGCACACCCACACGCACAGCGAACTGGCGGAAGTGGTGCTGGAGGAATCCGGCTACAGTGCCATGTGGCAGAAGGACACCGCGCCCGATGCCAAGGGGCGGCTGGAAAACCTGAAGGAACTGGTGGCCGCCATGGGCGAATTCGACAGCCTGGCCGGGTTCCTGGAACATATCCAGCTTGTCATGGAAAACGAAGAGAACGCCACCGCCGACAAGGTGAACCTGATGACCCTGCACGGTGCCAAGGGGCTGGAATTTCACACCGTCTTCCTGCCCGGCTGGGAAGAGACCGTCTTTCCCAACCAGCGCGCGCTGGATGAAAGCGGCACGGCGGGGCTGGAAGAGGAACGGCGGCTGGCCTATGTGGCGCTGACCCGTGCCCGGCGGCAGGCCCATGTGTTCTTCGCCGCGAACCGGCAGGTGTTCGGCCAGTGGCAGAACAATCTGCCCAGCCGTTTCATCGACGAACTGCCCGGCGAGCATGTATCCATGAACGCGGCCAGCGGCGTGTACGGCAATACCGCCCCCCGCATAGAGGAGGCGGACGCCTTTGGCGGCATCGACAATCTGGTGCGCGGCGGCGGCAGCAAATACGGCCCCGGCTGGCAGCGGGCGGAGCGCCGGGCGGCGCGGGCCCGCCCTGTTACCCCGCGTGCGCCCAAACGGGAAAGCATCAGCACGCTGGCGGTGGGGGAGCGAGTCTTCCATGACAAGTTCGGATATGGTGAAGTGATTGATGTGGCCGGGCACAAACTATTGATTTCATTTGATAAATCGGGCGAAAAGCGGGTCATGGACAGCTTTGTGCGCCCGGCGGATGAGGCGTAATACAAGGAATATGGCAATGAGCGAGACCGAAACGGTCTGGTGTGCGACCGGCACCCTGCCACCGGCACAGGCGGAAGCACTGGAAGCGGTGGTGGATACGGTGGCCGAGCGGTTCAACGCCCCGCCCCCCACCATTTCCGCCTTCGACCCCCTGAGCGCCACGGAAGACGACAGCACCGGGGAAGACTGGCGCGTGGACCTGTTCTTCACCGGCACGCCCGCGGCGGGCTATCTGGATGCCCTGCTGGCCGCCGCAGGCGCCGAGGGGCGCCCGTTCGAACTGGCCCCCGTGCCGGATCGGGACTGGGTGAGCGAAAGCCAGAAACTGCTGCATCCGGTCAGCGCGGGGCGGTTTTTCATTTATGGCGCCCATGACGCCGACAAGCGCCCGGACGACACCATCAATCTGCATATCGAGGCGGGCCAGGCATTCGGCACCGGGCGCCACGAAACCACCTGCGGCTGCCTGGAACTGCTGGACCGCATGGCCGAACGGGGCGAGTCCCCCGGTCGGATTCTGGATGTGGGCACCGGGTCCGGCGTGTTGTCGCTGGCCGCCCACAAGCTGTGGCGGGATGCCCGGATTCTCGCCAGCGATATAGACCCCACCGCCGTCAATGTAGCACAGGCCAATATCGACCAGAACCGGTGCGCATCCCGACCGGCGGGATCGACCGCGGGGGGCATCGCCACGCTGGCCGCCGATGGCCTCACCGGCCCGGCCTTTGCCGAGGACGGCCCCTATGACCTGATCATGGCGAACATTCTGGCCAGGCCGCTGGTCATGCTGGCCCCCGCCATTGCCGACGCGCTGGCCAGGGGCGGCCAGGTAATGCTGTCCGGTCTGCTGGTCACGCAGGAAAAAAAAGTCCTCGCGGCCTATGGCGCGCGAGGACTGAAACCAGTTGATCGCATTATCAGAGGGGACTGGCTTGCCGTGCTCCTGAAAGAAGCCTGATCGGGCCAGTCGGGGCAGAGCCCGGCCCTGCCATCGGCAAGGTCGGCGCAAAGTCCGGTCGCTCAGGCGCCGATCGGGCGCCGGGGCATCAGGCCGCCCAGATTCGCCGGGCGCACCAGGCGAATACTGTCCATAAAGCGGCCAAGGCGGGGCATCACACCGGCGCCGGTGGGCTCGATCGGGGCCATGGCGCCGAATTCCACCATCAGCTCGGTAAAGCCGTCGGTATAGAAAATGTCGCTGATCAGGCCACGCAGTCCGCGGCGTTCCTGAACGGGGCGCGCGGCGGGCATGTCATTGAGAACCGGTACGCCGGAAGCGATGAAATCTTCCAGTTGGCTGCGGGTCAAAGGGTGAGTCACGGGACGAACTCCTGCAAATCTGGGTATCCGGGAAATTCGGGGGCGGTTCACTGGTCGGCGGTTGCTGGCGCAGCGGAACCCGTCCTCGCATCTGTGTCGGCCATCCGACAAGGCAGCATATAGGGTGGGAGATGACGCCTTTGTAGCGGTAAAAGTGCATTACAGCCATGCACAGAACGCATGGCTCAGGCGGATGCGTTGCCCGGCACGCGATAGCGATAAATCCGCCGCGTCGTCAGGCCGTCGCCCAGTTCAAGCCGGGTTTCCGGGGTCCATCCCGGCAGGGCAAAGGCGTTGCACAGAACGAGGGAGCCGGGCGGCAGGGCGGCTCGCAGGTCCGGCGCAAGGCGGGTCATCATGGCGGGCCCCAGAAACAGCAGCAGCACAACCGGCCCCTGCCCGGTGAACGGGTTTCGTACCAGAAAGCGGCCCGCTTCCACCCGCATCAGGCGGGCGCGGGGCTGACGGGCGAACCTGAGCCGGGCCACCATCAGCGGCAGGGGGGAAATGTCCACCCCCAGACCGCGGGCCTCAGGGCAGCGCCTGAGCGCATCGGCCAGCAAACCGCCCCACCCCACGCCCAGATCCACGATCAGGCCGTCATGTTGCCTCGGCAACAGGGTCATCAGCGCGGCCTTTTCCGCCCGGCTGCTGGGCATGGGCGGCACGCCGGTGCGCAGAACGGGCACCAGAACAAGGCCGATCAGCAGGGCCACCGCACCCGCCAGCAACAACGCCGCCAACAGCGGATCAGGCACCATCGCCGTTCCCGGCGGGCAACGCCCCGTTCTGGCCGCTCAGGGCCATCCAGGCGTCTTCATCCAACACCGTCACCCCCAGGCTTTCCGCCTTTTTCAGCTTGGACCCGGCGCCCGGCCCCGCCACCAGATAATCGGTCTTGGCGGACACGGACCCGGTCACCTTGGCACCCAGGCTTTCCGCGCGGGCCTTGGCTTCGGCGCGGGACATAACGGTCATGGTGCCGGTGAAAACCATGGTCCTGCCGGAAAGCGGGCTGTCCCCCGCCGGGCGGGCCACCGGCGCCACCGTCACTTCCGTCAGCAGATTGTCCACCAGATCACGGTTTCTGGGTTCGTGGAAAAAGGCCACCAGCGTGTCCGCCACCACCTTGCCTATACCGTCAATGCCGAGCAGCGTTTCCATGGCGTCCGCCTCGCCCGCGGCGGCGCGGTCCAGACTCTGGCGCAACGTGTCCATATCGCCGAAATGACGCGCCAGAAGCCGCGCGGTTTCCAGCCCCAGACGCCGCACCCCCAGCGCGAACAGAAAGCGATCCATGGGAATAGTGCGACGGGCCTCGATCGCGCGGAACAGATTGTCGGCGGATTTCTCGCCCCAGCCCTCCCATTGGTGCAACGGCTTTTCCGCCTTTTGGGAGGTCTCCGACAGGCGGAAGATATCGGCGGGTTCGTTAATCCAGCCGCGCTCGAAGAACTGCTGAATCTGCTTTTCGCCAATGCCTTCAATGTCGAAAGCCGAGCGGGAGACGAAGTGCCTGAGCCGCCCCACACGCTGGGCCGGGCAGATCAGGCCACCGGTGCAGCGCACATCCACTTCACCCTCTTCCGCCACCGCTTCGGAGCCGCACTCCGGGCATTGCTTGGGAAACGCATAGGGGTCGGCGCCATCGGGCCGTTTGTCCACATTGACCGCCACCACCTGCGGGATCACATCGCCCGCGCGCTGGATCACCACGCTGTCCCCCACCCGCACATCCAGCCGCGCGATCTCATCCCGGTTGTGCAGGGTGGCGTTGGACACCACCACGCCGCCCACCGTGACCGGTTCCAGCCGGGCCACGGGGGTCAGCTTGCCGGTGCGGCCCACCTGAACATCAATGGCTGTCACCTTTGTGGTGGCCTTTTCCGCCGGAAATTTGTGGGCGATGGCCCAGCGGGGGTCTCGCGCCTTGAAGCCCAACCGTTCCTGAAGGTCCAGCCGGTCCACCTTGTAAACCACGCCGTCAATGTCATAGTCCAGATCGCCGCGCGCCGCCTCGATCCGCTCATAGGCCACGATCAGCGCTTCCACGCTGTCGCACCGGATCATCAGGTCGTTGGTGCGAAAGCCCCACTGGCCAAGCTGGCGAATGGCGTTCATCTGGGTCTCCGCCGGGGGCGCGCTGGTCTCCCCCCAGGCATAGGCGAAAAACCGCAGGGGCCGGTCGGCGGTGATAGCGCTGTCCAACTGGCGCAGCGAACCCGCCGCCGCATTGCGCGGATTGGCGAAGGTTTTGGCACCCTTTTCCGCCTGACGTTCGTTCAACTCGGCAAAGGCGGATTTTTCCATATAAACCTCGCCGCGCACCTCCATGATGGCGGGGGGCGAGCCCGTGTTCAGGCGTTCGGGAATGTCGGCGATGGTGCGGGCATTGGCGGTCACATCCTCGCCGGTCACGCCGTCGCCACGGGTGGCGGCCTGCACCATTTTCCCGGCTTCATAGCGCACGGTCAGCGATACCCCGTCGATCTTGGGCTCGGCGGTAAAGGCGGGCGTGTCGGCCAGGGACAGGAAGCGCCGAACCCGATCCACGAATTCGGCCACATCCCCATCATTGAAGGCATTGGACAGGGATAGCATGGGCACCGCATGGGTGACTGTATGGAACTGGTCCGCCCTGGGGGCCGCGCCCACCCGTTTCGACGGGCTGTCCCGCCGCACCAGATGGGGGAAGCGCGTCTCGATCAAAGCATTGCGGGCCACCAGCCGGTCATAGGCGGCGTCGCTGATCTCCGGCGCGTCCTCGCCGTGATAGCGCTGGTCGTGATAGCGAATGTCCATGGCCAGCCGCGCCAGTTCGCGGGCGGCGTCTTTCTCGCTCAGGTCTTCAACGGGGCGCTCGCTGGCATCCGGCATGGGGAAATCCTCGGCGGGTCAGGGTCAGGTCAACAGACGGCGGGCGGCGGCGCGGGCCTCGTCCGTCACGGTGGCGCCGGACAGCATACGGGCGATCTCCTCCAGCCGGTGATCCGGGTTCAGGGCCGCCACGTCGGTGCGGGTTACGCGGCCATTGTCGCTTTTGGCGATGCGGTAATGACAGTCCCCGCGCGCCGCCACCTGCGGACTGTGCGTGACCACCAACACCTGCGCCGCGCCGGTCAGGCGATGCAGGCGCTCCCCCACCGCGTCGGCGGTGGCGCCCCCTATGCCCTTGTCCACCTCGTCGAACACCAGCACCGGGGCGCTGCCCGTGGCCGCCAGCACCACCTTCAGCGCCAGGGTGAACCGGGCCAGCTCGCCGCCCGATGCCACCTTGTTCATGGGCCCGAAATCGCTGCCCGGATTGGTCCGCACCTCGAACACCACGCCGTCGCCGCCGCTCGGCCCCCATCGTTCCGGGGGCAAATCCGCAAGGGCAGTGCGAAACGCCGCCTTTTCCAGCCGCAATGGCGCCAGTTCCACATTGACCGCCGCATCCAGGCGGTCGGCGGCGGCCTTCCGGGCGGCGCGCAGAGCAAGGACGGCCTCTTCCATGGCGCTGAAGCACGCCTGCGTGCGGGCCTCGGCGCGGCGCACGGTCTCGTCGCCCGCATCCAGCGCCGCCAGCCGGGCGGACAGGTCGTCATACAGGGCAGGCAGATCATCACCCAGGCAATCATGCTTGCGGGCCAGACGGCGCAGTTCGAACAGGCGTTCTTCCGTGCGTTCCAGGTCACCGGGGTCAAAGTCCAGCGCGTCCCTGAGCGCCTCCAGTGCCTGTACGCCCTCCCCGATCTCGATACTGGCCCGTTCAAAGCTTTCAAGCGCCGGGGTGACCTTTTCGGCAAGGGTCTGATCGGCCCGCTCGAAGCGACGCATGACGGCACGCAGCGCCGCCTCCACGCCGCCGTCGCCCATCAGTTCGCCCAGCGCGGCGGTCAGGTCCGCCATCACCTTTTCGCCCTGCATCATCCAGGCGCGCCGATCCGCGAGCGCCTCCTCCTCCCCCGGTTCGGGCGCCAGATCGGCCAGTTCCGCCACGGCATGACGGAGAAATTCCTCATCACGCCGGGCATCTTCCAGCGCGGCGCGGGCGTCCCGCTCCGCCGCGCGGGCATCGGCAAGATCGCCATATGCACGGCTTACCGCCGTCACCAGCGGGCCGAGATTGCCGTAATCATCCAGAAGAGCGCGGTGTCCCGCCGGGTCCAGCAGGCCGCGATCATCGAACTGGCCGTGCACTTCCAGCAGGCTTTCGCCCACAGCTTTCAACAGGGTCAGGCTTACCGGCTGGTCATTGATCCAGGCCCGGCTGCGCCCATCCGCCGACACCTGACGGCGCAGCAGCATCTGGCCGTCACCGTTTTCCAGATCCGCCTCTTCCAGCAGGCGCACGGCGGCATGGTCCGGGGACAGCGAGAATTCGGCGATAACGCGGCCCTTGTCCGCCCCGGCACGCACCAGCGCCCGATCCGCCCGCGCCCCGGTGGCCAGCCCCAGCGCATCAAGCAGGATGGACTTGCCGGCGCCGGTCTCCCCGGTGAGCACGGTCAGGCCCGCATCCAGGCCGAGATCCAGTTTTTCGATCAGGACAATGTCCCGAATGCTGAGGGATGTCAGCACGCTGATGGGCCTCCCTCCAGGGTGGGGGGCAACGCCCCGACCGGCTTAAAAAGGCAGCAGCACGTCGAAAATGGAGG
Source organism: Yunchengibacter salinarum (assembly GCF_037658235.1). Classification (NCBI taxonomy): domain Bacteria; kingdom Pseudomonadati; phylum Pseudomonadota; class Alphaproteobacteria; order Kordiimonadales; family Kordiimonadaceae; genus Yunchengibacter; species Yunchengibacter salinarum. Next base: position 54,436 of record NZ_JBBJLN010000009.1, read on the forward strand.
GGTCCACCTCCGTGGCGGGGCGCAACTGCCGCTCTTCGAGCAGGCGATAGGAATGTTCATACCATTTCGTGCCGGGATAGTTATGGCCCAGCACCGCGGCGGTCTTGCGCGCTTCCGGCATGACCCCCATGGCCAGATACGCCTCCACCAGTCGGTGCAGGGCTTCCGGTACATGGCTGGTGGTCTGGTAATTCTGGATCACGCTTGAAAAGCGCTTGGCCGCGGCCAGATATTCCTTGCGCTTGAGATAGAAGCGGCCCACCTCCATGTCCTTGCCGGCCAGGTGATCATTGGTCAGGTCCAGCTTGAGCTGGGCATCGCGCGCATATTCCGTACCCGGATAGCGGCGGATCACCTCGCGCAAGGCATCGCGCGCCTGATGCGTCTGGCTTTGATCCCGGCGCACATCCGTGATGCGCTCATAGTGGCTGAGCGCGATCAGATAATAGGCATAGGGCGCCTGGCGATTACCCGGATGCAGGGACAGGAAACGTTCCGCCGCCAGCACCGAGTCCTCGTACTGATTGGCCATATAGTTCGAATAGGCAGCCATGAGCTGCGCCCGCCGCGCCCAGATGGAATAGGGATGCTGCCGCTCCACCTCGTCAAAGGCGGCGGCGGCCAGCTTGTAATTACCCCGCTCCAGATTGTCCTTGGCGAGATTGTAGATCACCTCCACGTCGCGGGCCACATAGCGATCCGGGTCGTCCCCCGAACAGGCGGTCAAACCCAACAACAGCGCCAGCCCCAGCAGGCGGGCATGGTGACGGGCAGTGATGACAGAAACCAAGGTCCGCATAGGTTCGGGCTCTCCCTCGTCCCGCGCGCTCAAGACTTGCGCGCTTGCAATTCGCACGACGGCTCCTAGGGTGGATGACCACCGCTGGATTTAAAACTTATGTTCAGCACAACAAAAAGGTGTAAAGACTTGGCGGCCCAGCCAGACCTGCTCGCCGGTACACCCTCGCGCCGAACGTGGCCCCATGTAGCACAGCCAGGGGCCATCTGCCAGCAGGGATTGGGCCACCGTGACCACCAGTAAAGAGGACATGCGACCCATGATCAAGACCAACCCGGAAACCGTACAGGCCAGCGCGCCGGAAGCGGGCCAGCGCCCCGATAACCAGGCCCGCCGCGCCGGGCGTGTGGATCGCCATGTGGGGCAACGCCTGCGACAACGACGGCTGGCACTGGGCCTCAGCCAGCAGGATGTGGCGGCCCTGCTGGGGATCGCCTATCAGCAGGTTCAGAAATACGAATCCGGCCTGAACCGGCTCTCCGCCGGTCGGCTTTACATGCTCAGTCATATCCTGCAAATGCCGGTGGGCGACTTCTTCGACGGCCTGCCCCCGGTGGAGACCATGATCACCGAAGGGGACGACCTGGCGGAAGGGCTGTCGGCGCTGGAAGACCTGCCCAATGACCGGCTGCGAAAGGCGCTCACGGGGCTGGTGAAGGCAATCCGGGAAAGCCGCCTGCGCGGCCCCGCCGCTCATCAGGATCATCACGGACAGAAAGGCGCCGGGCAGCGAACCACGGAACAGGCCTGAGCAGCGCCCGAAAGGCAGACGGGTGGGGCGGCCCCGCAGAAGCAAAAGCCGCCTGCCCCGCCCCTTGCAAAGCCGCTTTAAACAGCCTGGCGGTGCTCGGTGGTGTCCCGAACCACGGCGTCATAATCCGCCATCAGGGTGCGGGTCAGTTCGCCCACCTCGAAATTATATGGCCCCACTTCCCTGAGCGGGGTGACCTCCACCGCCGTGCCGGTCAGGAAGGCTTGCTCGAAATCAGCCATTTCCTCCGGCATGATGGCACGCTCCACCACCTTGATGCCGCGGTGGCGTGCCAGCGAGATCACCGTCTGGCGGGTGATGCCATCCAGAAAGCAATCCGCCGTGGGCGTGTGCAGAACGCCATCCTTGACGAAAAAGATATTGGCGCCGGTGGCTTCCGCCACCTGGCCGCGATAATCCAGCATCAGGGCATCGTCATAGCCCGCATCCTCCGCCGCATGGCGGGACAGCGTGCAGATCATGTAGAGCCCCGCCGCCTTGGCGTGAACGGGCGCCATGTCCGGCGCCGGGCGCCGCCAGTCCGACATCATCAGGCGCAGACCCTTCATGCGGGCTTCCGGCGCGAAATAGGACGGCCATTCCCACACGGCGATGGCCGCATTCACCCGGTTCTTGCGTGCCGACACGCCCAGCGATTCGGACCCGCGCCACAGGATCGGACGGCAATAGGCGTCCCGCAGGCCGTTCACCTCCAGCAGGCGCTCACATGCCTCGTTGATTTCCGCCTCGCCGTAAGGCACGGGCATATCCAGTTGCCGGGCCGACTCGAACAGGCGGCGGGTATGCTCCGCCAGCTTGAAAATCCGGCCATTATAGGCGCGCTGCCCCTCGAACACGGCAGAGGCATAATGCAGTGCATGGGTCAGCACGGATATCTCTGCGCTTTCCTCGGTGACATATGCGCCATTCATCCACAGGATCGGAGTCTGCGCTGCCTTGGTTTCAGCCATTTTATATCTCTCTCGACCGACATTTTGATAATTTTATGCCATAAATGCACTTGCATCCGGTAACATTATGCATCATATGTGTCAACACACTTGACGTATAAATCAGCAGGAAACGGCGTTCGACCTATGGTTTTGAAGCATATGCCCCAAGCCAATCTCTATCTCCGGGAGGAGGAGCTGCGCCGCGGCATCGAGTTGCTTTATTTCGCTTATCGGGATTTCACCAAAGACCCGGATGAAATTCTGGCGCAGGAAGGCTTCGGACGCGCCCATCACCGGGTGCTGTATTTCGTGGGCCGCAATCCCGGCACCACCGTCTCCGGCCTGCTGTCCATCCTGCGCATCACCAAGCAGAGCCTGTCGCGCGTGCTCGGCCATCTGGTGGATGTGGGCTATATCCGCCAGGAAACCGGCCTGAAGGACCGGCGCCAGCGCCTGCTATACCTGACCGACAAGGGCCGCGCCTTTGAAAAAGACCTGTTCGAGCGCCAGCGCAGGCGACTGGCGGAAGCATACCGCGAAGCCGGGCCGGAAGCGGTGGCCGGCTTCTGGGAAGTGCTGCTGAACATCGTGGATGCGGACGACAAGGACGCCGTGATGCGCCACATCAACAGCCGCTGACACACGCATCGGGTTCGCGGGCCTGAGTTTCCACCTGCCCGCGCACGAACAAAAAGCCGCGCCCCTGTTATGGAGCGCGGCTTTTTTATTCAAACCTGCGCGTGCCTGAAGAACAGGGGCGTGCCCCTATTCCTCGTCCATCACGTTGCGGCCTTCCTTGACCGGCTTCCAGATCTTTTTCATGGACAGATAGCTCAGCACCACCATGACGGCCAGGAACAGCAGAACCGCGATGCCGGTACGCTTGCGGTCCTCCATCTTGGGCTCGGCCACATAATGAAGGAAAGTGGTCACGTCACGGGCCATCTGGTCCACCGTGGCTTCGGTGCCGTCTTCATAGGTGACAATCCCTTCCATCAGCGGCGCGGGCATGGAGATCGCCTTGCCGGGGAAATAGGGATTGTAATATTTGCCAACGGGCAGCGTCACATCCGCCGGGGCCTCTTCATAGCCGCTCAGCAGGCTATAAAGATAATTGATCCCGTCATGACGCGCCTTGGTCATCAGGGACAGGTCCGGCGGCAGGGCCCCGCCATTGGAGGCACGGGCCGCCTGCTCGTTGGGATAGGGCGACGGAAAGCTGTCCCGCGGCAGGGCGTCCCGCGTGGTGGGGTCCCCGAACTCGTCCGGGCCGCCGGGCACGGTGTATTCCGCGGCGAACGCCTCGATCATCTTGTCGCCGTATCCTATCCCTTTCAGGTTCCGAAAGCGGAAATATTTCAGGGAATGACAGCTTGCACACACATTGCGGTACACCTGCCAGCCGCGCTGGGCGGATGCCTTGTCGAAGGTGCCGAACGGCCCCTCCATCTCCCACTCAAGCTGCTTGGGATGCTTGGCATCCCCGGCGGCAAGAACCCCGGTGGTCAGGCCCACAACAGCGGTCATGCCCGCAGCTACGCTTTTCAACCAATTCATGTCGATCGTCCTCTTACTCGGCCGGTTGCGTGGACGTTACCGGGGCGGAAATGCTCTTCGGCAGCGGCAGCGTCGTTTCCCATTTGCCCAGGATCGGCAGGACCACCAGGAAATGCAGGAAATAATACGCCGTGCCAATCAGCCCCAGCGTGGGCCAGATGCCTTCCGGCTTCTTGCCGCCCACCACGGTCAGCAGCACCAGATCCACCACCAGCACCCAGAAAAAGACCCGGAAGACCGGGCGGTAATTACCGCTGCGCACCTTGGACGTATCCAGCCAGGGCAGGAAGAACAGCACGATGATCGCGCCGAACATGGCGATCACGCCCAGAAGCTTGGCCGGGATCAGTGTCACGCCCATGATGGAGATATCGAAGGTGATGGATCGCAGAATCGCATAGAACGGCAGGAAGTACCATTCCGGCACGATCGAGCCCGGTGTCACCAGCGGGTCAGCCGGGATATAGTTATCCGGGTGGCCGAGCGCGTTGGGCATGAAGAATAGGAACAGCCCGAAAAAGATCAGGAACACGAATACGCCGAACGCATCCTTGATGGTGTAATAGGGATGGAACGGCACCTGATCCTGCGGCCCCTGCACCTCGATACCCTTGGGATTGTTCGACCCCGGCAGATGCAGCGCCCAGATGTGCAGCACCACCACGCCCGCGATCACGAAGGGCAGCAGATAGTGCAGGCTGAAGAAGCGATTGAGCGTGGGGTTATCGACCGAGAAGCCGCCCCAGAGCAGTTGCACGATGCTGTCCCCCACCAGTGGTATGGCCGAGAACAGCTTGGTGATCACGGTCGCCCCCCAGAAGGACATCTGCCCCCAGGGCAGCACATAGCCCATGAAGGCGGTGGCCATCATCAGCAACAGGATCACCAGGCCCAGCATCCACAGCACTTCCCGCGGCGCCTTGTAGGAACCGTAATACAGCCCGCGGAAGATGTGGATATAAACCACGATGAAGAACATGCTGGCCCCGTTGGCGTGCATGTAGCGCAGCAGCCAGCCATAGTTCACGTCCCGCATGATGCGCTCAACACTGGCAAAGGCCAGGTCCGTGTGCGGGGTGTAGTGCATGGCCAGCACGACGCCGGTGACGATCTGCACCACCAGCATCAGACCGGCCAGGGAACCGAAGTTCCAGAAATAGTTCAGATTGCGCGGGGCGCCGTAACCGGCACCGAGCGAACCATGCAGCAGGGAGAAGATGGGCAGACGCTCGTCAAACCACTTCACCGCTTTGTTTTTGGGAGTAAAAGGCTTTCCCTGTCCCATGCCGAAACCCTTTCTAACCGATCTCGATGGTGGTGTCGTTCAGGAAGGCGTATTGCGGCACCTCCAGGTTCTCCGGCGCCGGACCCTTGCGGATACGGCCACTGGTATCATAGTGCGAGCCATGGCAGGGGCAGAACCAGCCGCCATATTCGCCCTGTTGCTCGCCGGATTTGGTGCCCTTGGGCACGCAGCCCAGATGGGTACATATACCGATTACAACCAGCCATTTTTCCATGCCTTCCTTGACCCGCGCGGAATCGGGCTGCGGATCGGGCAGGTCTTCCGTGTCCTCCAGGCGGGCGCGCTCGATCTCGGCCTCGGTGCGATGGCGCACGAAAACCGGCTTGCCGCGCCACATGACGGTGACACCCTCTCCAGGCTCGATCTGGCTGAGATCCACCTCAATGGATGCCAGCGCCATGGTGTCGGCAGCCGGATTCATCTGGTGGATAAAGGGCCATATGGCCACGCCGGCGCCCGCGGCACCGATCCCGGCCGTGGCCACATGCAGGAAGTCCCGGCGGCTGGTGCCACCGTCCCCGTTTGCTGTTTCTTGCTTTGCGCTCATCTGTCCATCCCTAAAGCGGCACATGATCCCGCACGTGGAACCGGGCCCGCTTCGCCCCGGCGGAATACCCTGCCCGGTCAGGCAGGCCCCGGCCCCGTACATTGACTTGCCATACCCGCCGCCCCCACCCCCTGCAAGGGGCAAAGTCCCCCAAGGGGGTCAAAAAGCGACGAATTTGCCCGTGTGTAGTCGCGCACGACTGAAAGAGCAAGGGCAATCCTGTCGCATCCGGGCCGATCCGCCAGTGGCTCCGCGCCCGTTTTCCCCGATTAGAGGATGGACGCGCGCGCGGCCTCCGGCTAGCGTCACAGCCATGCATCTGGCGCTTTACCAACCCGACCAGCCGCCCAATACGGGCACAATGCTTCGCCTGGGCGCCTGCCTGGGCGTGGCGGTGCACGTGATCGAGCCTGCGGGCTTCCCCTTTTCCCGGCGGGCGGTGCGGCGCTATGGCCTCGACTATGTGGATGATGTGGACCTGCGCCACCATCTGGACGATGCGGCATTCTGGCGCTGGCTGGACGGCCACCGCGCGGCGACCGGCGGGCGGCTGATCCTGCTGACAACCGACGCCGCAACCGGCTATACCGGGCTGGACTACGGGCCGCACGACGTACTGATGGTGGGCCGGGAATCGGGTGGCGTACCGGAAGATGTGCACGCCCGCGCCGATGCGCGCGCGCGGATACACATGGCCGCTGGCGCCCGTTCGCTCAATGTGGCAGTGGCTGCCGCCATGGTGCTCGGCGAAGCGCTCAGACAAACCGGAAAGGATACGCCCAGATGACCCATAGCCCAGCCCTGGATCAGCAGTCCATCAATCAGCGGAAAGCCCAGGCGGCGGACTGGTTCCGCACCCTGCGGGACCGCATTTGCGATGCCTTTGAGCAGCTTGAGGACGCGCACGCCGCCAACATGCCGGATGTGGCGGACGCCCCGGCACCGGGCCGGTTCGAGCGCACGGCCTGGCCGAGGGTGAATGACGATGGCAGCGATGGCGGCGGCGGGGTCATGTCGATCATGCGCGGCGGGCGCGTGTTCGAAAAGGTGGGGGTGAACATCTCCACCGTGCATGGCCGATTCTCGGACGAATTCGCCGCCAATATTCCGGGCGCCGAGCAGGACCCCCGCTTCTTCGCCACCGGCGTGTCACTGGTGGCACACATGAACAGCCCGCTGGTGCCCGCCGTCCACATGAACACGCGCTTCATCGTGACCACGAAAAGCTGGTTCGGCGGTGGTGCGGACCTGAACGCCCCCCTGCCCTTCGATGACGATGTGGAAACCTTTCACACCGCGCTGCGCGCCTGCTGCGACCGACACGACAGCGGCTATTACGAGCGCTTCAAGAAATGGTGCGACGACTATTTCTACATTGTGCATCGCAAGCGCCCGCGCGGTCAGGGCGGCATCTTCTATGACTATCTGAACAGCGCGGATGAAGGCGGCGGATTCGACCACGACTTCGCCTTTACCCGCGATGTTGGCAGCACCTTTGCCGAGGTCTATCCCGAACTGGTGCGCCGCCGCATGGGCCTGAACTGGACCGACGCCCAGCGGGAGAAACAGTTGCGCTATCGCGGGCTCTATGCCGAATTCAATCTTGTCTATGACCGGGGCACCGCCTTCGGGCTGAAAACCGGCGGCAATGTGGATGCCATCCTCATGTCCCTGCCGCCGGAAGCCAAGTGGCCCTGAATCGCACGGAATCACGCGCCCGGCACGAAGGCATGAAAAATACTGGACTTTGCGGTCCAAAAATGGCCCCATCGGGTCCAGATCGCGGGGCCAGTCAACAGGGAGGGGTTCATGGCCATTCCATCCATTCTGCAACGGGGGCTCAGCCTGCCCGTTATCGCCGCACCGATGTTTCTGGTTTCCGGCCCGGAACTGGTCAAGGCCGCCTGCCGGGCCGGGGTGATCGGCACCTTTCCCAGCCTGAACGCCCGCCCGCTTGAGGCGCTGGACCAGTGGATGGCGGACATCAAGGCCGAAAGCGACAGCGGCGACGCCGCGCCCTGGGGCGTGAACCTGATCGTGCACCCCACCAATACCCGCCTGAAAGATGACCTGGACCTGGTTCTCGAACATCAGCCGCCGCTGGTGATCACCAGCGTGGGCCACCCCGGCGACATCGCGGAAAAAGTGCATGGCTATGGCGGCGTGGTGTTCCACGACGTGATTCACATGAAGCACGCCTATAAGGCCGCCGAGGCGGGCGTGGACGGCATCATCGCCGTGTGCGCGGGCGCGGGCGGCCATGCCGGGCTGATGAACCCCTTCACCTTCATCCCGCAACTGAAAGATGCCTTCGACAAGACCATTATCCTGGCGGGCACCCTGTCCGACGGGCGCGCCGTGCGCGCGGCGGAAGTGCTGGGGGCGGATTTCAGCTATATGGGCACCCGCTTCATCGCCACCCGCGAAAGCGCGGCGGATCAGGCATATCGGCAGATGATCGAACAGGACGGCAGCGCCGACATCGTCTATACGGACAAGGTGTCCGGCATCCGGGGCAACTTCCTCAAGCGCAGCCTGGAACAGGCGGGGCTGGACCCGGAAACCGGCCAACCCCTGAAGGACAAGCCCAGCTTCGGGGAGGAAAACGCCCGCGGCGGCGGGTCCAAGGCGGCGTGGAAGGAAGTGTGGTCCGCCGGTCAGGGCGTGGGCCAGATCACGGACAGCCCCAGCGTGGCCGATCTGGTAGCCCGCCTCAAGGCGGACTATGACGCCGCCCGCTGATCCCGGAACACACCACCGTGGCTGCACCAATGGTTGTCATGCGCCCTTAAGGCGGGTATCGTTATGGCATCGTGCCATCGCTGGAAAACACCATGAACCGGATTGCACCCCTTTTACGCTCGATCGCCCGTCCCCGCCGCCGTCAGGGGCGCACAGCCGCGCCCCGTCGCCGTGCGGGCGCTCTACCGGGGGCGGGGGCGCTGATCCTGGCTCTGGCCGGGCTGACACCCCTACCGGGTCAGGAAGTCAGCGCAGCGGACGGCCTTGAGGTGGATATCCTCAGCTATAATGTGAACGCCCTGCCCGCCCTGCCGGGGGATGGGCTGTCCCGCCGCATGACCGAAATCGGGAAGCGCCTGGCGCGCCTGCATGAAGATCGGGACCGCCCCCAGGTGGTTCTGTTGCAGGAAGCCTTCGACCCCCGCGTTCGGGCGCTTATTGCGGAAGCCGGCTTCCCGTTTCAGGTGCGCGGCCCCGGTCGCCGGGCGGGTGGTGCGTCTCCCGGCAACAAGGTGCTGGATGCCGTGCTGGATGCGGTGGGCGTAAAGGGGGATACCGGAACACCGCTCAACAGCGGCCTTTACATCCTGTCCGAACTGCCGGTGATGGAAGCCCGCTTCACCACCTTCGATTCCGCCTGCGCCGGGCTGGATTGTTTCGCCAACAAATCCATTCTGATGGCCCGGCTGCGCCTGCCGGATGATGGCGGCCTGATCGATGTTGTCACCAGCCATTTCAATTCGCACGGGTCCAGCGGTGTTCCGGCAGCGGTTTCCCGCGCCGCACACACGAAACAGGTGGATATTCTGGCCCGCTTCCTGAAAGGGCGCGGCAGCGAACACCCGCTCGTGCTCGCGGGGGATTTCAATGTCCGCCCGGTGCCGCGCTACCGCACCTTCCGCAAGACCATCACGGTGCGGGATGTGGGCCGCCAATGCACTCTGGCGCTGCCGGATTGCACCCTTGCGGACGACACAAGCCCGCCCGAAGTGCGTATGCAGACCAATGACAAGCACTTCATGCGTGCCGGGGCGGCCCTCAATCTCCGCCCCGTGCACGTGGCCCGCACCTTTCGCGGCTACTTCGAGGGAAGGCCCCTGTCCGACCATCTGGGGTATGCGGTGCGCTACCGGCTGACCGCGCCGGACCCCGATTCCTGATCCACCAGGCTCAGCAGCGCCGCCCTGTCGGGGCGGCAACCCGCATCCAGCCAGTGCCGCTCCAGATCGGCCAGCCTGTCCCCCAGTGTCGGCCCCCTGGGCACGCCCCGGGCCATCAGATCCCGTGCCGTCACGGGCAGAACCGGTGTATCCAGCCCGTTCAGCCGGTGCAGCATCGCCGCCAGGCCGCCCGCGCCGCCAAGCTGCATCCGCACCGCCAGATTGGCGGCGTCCCGCCCGAACCGGTATAAAAGGCGCCGCATGGCACCCGTCACCCCCGGCGCGTCCGGGCCATCCAGCGCCTCGTCCGCCGCCAGCGCCGCGACGCAGGCCGCCAGGCCCCGTTCCTCCCGATTGGACAGGCGCAGCGCCCGTTTCAAGGCAACCACCGGCGCCGCCGCACCGCCCGCCAGCACGGCGAGCCGGGCCAGCGCCGGGCCTGGCCCCGCGCCCCCGGCCATCCGGTCAGCCGCCATCAGGCGATCAAAACCCGCAAAATCAAGATGGCTGGCCCCGTCCCCCAGCACATGGGGCCACAGACCGTCCTCAGCCATGAAAGCCACCGCCCGCGACGGGTCGGGCGCGGCCAGCAGCTTGCGGGTTTCCGCCCCGATCCGCTCGCGGGACAGCCCGTCCAGCAAGGCGGGGTGCGCCGCCGCCGCGCGCCGAGAGTCCGCGCACACGGCACCGGCCGGAAACCGGGCGAGAAACCGGTAATATCGCAACAGGCGAAGGGCATCTTCCTGGATGCGGTCCATCGGGTCGCCAATGAAGCGCACCCGGCCCGCCGCCAGATCCGACGCGCCGTCCAGCGGATCATACAGCCGGCCATCCGGGCACATATACAGGGCGTTCATGGTGAAATCCCGGCGCCGGGCATCGGCTTCCCAGTCCCGTGTGAAGGCCACGTCCGCCCGGCGCCCATGGCTTTTCACGTCCCGGCGCAGCGTGGTGACTTCCACCGCCCGCCCGCCAAGCGCCACGGTGACCGTGCCATGGTCAAGACCGGTGGGGATTACCTTGGCGTCACCCCCGTCAAGGGCGGCCATCACGCGGTCGGGGGTCAGGTCCGTGGCGGCATCCACATCCTCGATCGTCAGGCCCAGCAGATGGTCACGCACCGCGCCGCCCACAAAACACAGATGCGCTTCGCCCAGCCCGTCCACCAATGCCCGGCAGACCGGCCAATCCAGCCAGCCGGGCCGCGCGTCGGCCTCAGCCGTCGCCATTATCGTCCTGCTCGGTGGCGCCGTCATCAATGCCTTCGCCCTCGTCCGCGCCCGCGCCGCGCGGCTCGCCAGAGGCGGTGGCCGCGCCCGTGCCATTGGCGCCCTGCTCCGGTTTGCTCTCCTCGAAGCGGCCCGGCACCAGTTCGCCATTTTCCACGCGGGACGGCACATAGGTGGTGCTGGGGTCGCCGCTGTTGTCGTCGCTCAGATACAGACCCAGCCCGGCCCCCAGACCCACGACCAGAAGCCCCAGCAGCACCAGACGCAGACGCCTGACCTCGGCGGCCTTTTCGGATTCATCACCGGTCTTCCGGGACAGCCAGCGCAACCAGAACAGCAGCGCCAGCACCGGCACCAGCAACAGGACAATCCGCAACACAATGGCACTCATGGTAATTCCTTCCCCCGCGAGTCGCCGGGCACGTCAGACGCTGTTCCCGCGCCGGGGCCGCCAAGACGGCGCCGGGGCGTCGTCTCCAGAACATCGCACAGATTGACCAGCATGGCCGCCGTCGCGCCCCAGATGGTACGACCTTCATAGTCTATTGTAAAAAAGGTCCGGCGGCGACCGCGCCAGGCCACGGTTCGGCGCTTGTGCCGGGAGCGGTCCATCAGAAAGCCGAGCGGCACCTCGAAGGCTTCCGCCACCTCGCCGGGGTCCAGGTGCAGGGGCCGATCCGCGGGCACCACGCCGACCACCGGCGTAACGTGGAACCCCGTGCCCGTGCGGTACCGGTCCAGTCGGCCGCAGACCGTCACATCATGCCTATGCAGGCCCACCTCCTCCTCAGCCTCCCGCAGGGCGGTCAGCACCGGATCGGGGTCTTCCGGGTCCATGCGGCCACCGGGAAAGGCCACCTGCCCGGCATGTTTGGACAGGTGATCCGCCCGACGGGTCAGCAGCACGCTGGGCGCGGCGCGATCGACCAACGGCACCAGCACTGCCGCCCGATGAACCGGAGGGCGCTTGTCCACGCCGAGCATCACCGCCTCTTCCGGCGCCATCAGGTCTTCATCCGAGCGCACCGATCGCGCCGCCGGATTACCGGGTCGCAGCGCCGCCTGCAACCAGGAATGCAGAGCGCCATCCGCGTTGGCATGGGGCGTGGCCGCCTTGGTCATGCCTCGACCGCCTCCACGCAGCCCAGGTCGAAGCGGGCGCCCGCGCTGTCCACCATCAGATGGTCGCCGTCCGCATGGCGCTCCGGTTCGGCCATGGCCACCAGGTCATAAAAGGCGGATCGCACCAGCAGGCCGTCCAGCCGGTCCCGCACCCGCACATAAGGGCGTGGCTGGCCCTGATCGTCATGATGCACCCACAGGGGATGTTCGTCATCCAGCACCACCTGTTCATCCAGATTGGTGGTGGCGGTGATCACCGGGCCGTCCGCCGTTTCGTGACGGTCCAGCCGAACAATGGTGAAGGGCGCATCGTCCACGGTGATTCCCAGCTTTTCCACCGGGGTCACCAGATAGGTTCCGCCATCCGAATCCTTTCTGAGCACGCTGGCGAACAGCTTGACCATGCGCTGCCGCCCGATCGGGCTGCCCATATAGAACCAGCGTCCGTCACGGGCGATGCGCATGTCGATATCGCCGCAAAAGGGCGGATTCCAGCGATGCACCGGCGGGCGGGACTGCGTGCCGATCTCCGCCATGATGTCATTAAGGCTGCGGGCGGCGGTCATGTGGCGACTCTCCTCACATAAAGGTGATTTCCCATTATATGAGGGCAGAAGGCCGCCGGGAAAACCCCCCGTGGCCCACCTTTGCTTCCCGGCTCGCCCGGTACCGCCCTATCGGCTGGCGGTACAGGCCGCGGGCGCCGGGGTTTCGGCCCGTTGTTCCGGCACGCGACCAAGGCGCGGCACCAGTTGCCCCACCGCGGGCATCGGATTGCCGGACCGGCCATGGCGCACCATCAACCGATCCGCATCCCGGTTGCCCGGCAGGGTCACATAACGCGGCAGAACCGGGCGGAAGCCGTGCGGTTCGAAATAGGCGCGGCTGCCCACCAGCAGCACACAGTCAAAGTCGCCGTCCTCATCCACGGCCCTCAGCGCGGCCCGCATCAGCGCACGGCCCAGCCGCTGCCCGCGCCGGGACGGGTCGATGGCAAGCGGGCCGAGCAGCAGCGCCGTGAACTGCCTGCCATTCAGGCTGTCCTGCACCATTACGGGCCAGAAACGCACGGCACCCACCATGCGCCGGTCATGATCCCGCGCCACGCGGCCCAGATGATAGAAGGGCGAGCCGCTACGCAGCGCATAGGACGACAGGGTCTGCCGCCGGGGACCGAAACTTCTGTCCAGCAGGGCTTCGATGGCGGGGCCATCCTCCGCCCATTCACGATCGATCATATCCATGGAAAGCGACTTTCACAGGCGCCCGCGCCGCAGGGGCAACGGGCCGGGAAAACTGAAATATTCGAAACAGGTTCAGCCTGCGGGCGGCAGGGGGTCCCGGTCAGGCGGGAATCCGGCGCCCGCGCGTCATCGTCGCGCCGAGCGGCGGAACGGGGCCGGGCTGCCAAAGGCGGCGCCTTTCCCCATATGGGTGCGCAGGCAATCATGTGCGGGCATTATGCCGGCTCCTGTGACAATCGCTGGTCAACGGGGCGAACCTAATATGACAAATCCCGCATGGCGAGAAAAAAAGTGCGCCCGCAGCGCATTTCTCGCAAGGTTCTGTCCCATAAAGGGAATCAAGATGGCTGAAAAACCAAAAACCCCGGAGCGCGGCACGCTCCGGGGCTGAAGAAAGGCTGGCATATCAGGCCAGCACAGGGGTCGGGTCGGCTGATTACATCATGCCGCCCATGCCACCCATGCCGCCCATACCGCCCATGTCACCGCCACCGCCGGACGATTTCTCTTCCGGGATTTCGGCGACCATGGCTTCGGTGGTGATCATCAGACCGGCCACGGAAGACGCATCTTCAAGCGCGGTGCGGACAACCTTGGTCGGGTCGATAATGCCCTTGGCCACCAGGTCGGTGTATTCTTCGTTCTGGGCATCAAAGCCGTAATTGTCCTTGTTGGCTTCCAGCAGCTTGCCGACCACGACGGCGCCGTCCACGCCGGCGTTTTCGGCGATCTGGCGAATCGGGCCGCTCAGCGCGGTGCGGATGATGTCCACGCCCTTGCGCTGATCATCATTTTCGCCTTCCACGCCTTCAAGCGCGACGATGGCGGCCAGCAGAGCCGTGCCGCCACCGGGCACGATGCCTTCTTCCACCGCGGCGCGGGTGGCGTGCAGGGCATCGTCCACGCGGTCCTTGCGTTCCTTCACCTCGATCTCGGAACCACCGCCGACGCGGATAACGGCCACACCGCCGGACAGCTTGGCCAGGCGCTCCTGCAGCTTTTCCTTGTCATAGTCGGAGGTGGTGTTCTCGACCTGTGCCTTGATCTGCTCACAACGGGCGCGGATATCGTCCTGCTCGCCCACACCATCGACGATGGTGGTCTCGTCCTTGGTGATGTTCACATTCTTGGCGGAGCCGAGCATGTCGATGGTGACATTTTCCAGCTTGATGCCCAGGTCTTCGCTGACAACCTGACCGCCGGTCAGAACGGCGATGTCTTCCAGCATGGCCTTGCGACGATCACCGAAGCCCGGTGCTTTCACGGCAGCCACTTTCATGCCGCCGCGCAGCTTGTTGACCACCAGCGTGGCCAGGGCCTCGCCTTCAATGTCCTCGGCGATGATCAGCAGCGGACGGTTGCTCTGCACCACGCTTTCCAGCAGCGGCAGCATGGGCTGAAGGTTGGACAGCTTTTTCTCGTGCAGCAGGATCAGCGGGTTTTCCAGCTCCGTGGTCATCTTTTCGCCATTGGTGACGAAATAGGGGGAGAGATAGCCACGGTCGAACTGCATACCTTCAACGACTTCCAGCTCGTTTTCCAGGCCCTTGGCTTCCTCGACCGTGATGACGCCTTCCTTGCCCACTTTTTCCATGGCATCGGCAATCATCTGGCCCACTTCCTTTTCGCCATTGGCGGAAATGGTGCCCACTTGCGCGATCTCACCGGACGTTTCCACTTCGCGGCTGCGCTCCTTCAGGGCGGCAACCACTTTCAGGGTGGCCAGGTCGATACCGCGCTTCAGGTCCATCGGGTTCATGCCCGCGGCAACGGACTTCATGCCCTCGCGCACGATGGTCTGGGCCAGAACGGTGGCGGTGGTGGTGCCGTCGCCCGCAATGTCATTGGTGCGGCTGGCCACTTCCTTGACCATTTGCGCGCCCATGTTCTCGAACTTGTCCTTCAGTTCGATTTCCTTGGCAACGGACACGCCATCCTTGGTGATGCGCGGGGCACCGAAAGACTTGTCCAGCACCACATTGCGACCCTTGGGGCCCAGCGTCACCTTGACCGCATTGGCCAGGGTATCCACGCCGCGCATGATCGCCTTGCGGGCATCTTCGTCGAATTTCACTTCTTTTGCAGCCATTTGGCACTCCTTGAAATGGTTTTCCCCCGTGGGGGACTGTTCCCTTGAGGCCGGTCCCGATCGGCGCACCGGTCAAGGGCGTCACGGTCAGGACCATGAGATGGAAAGGACCAGCAGCCTTTAGCCGATGATCCCGAGAATGTCGGATTCCTTCATGATCAGCAGGTCTTCACCGTCCAGCTTCACTTCGGTGCCGGACCACTTGCCGAACAGAACCTTGTCACCCTTTTTCACATCCAGCGGGGTGACCTTGCCGTCTTCGGCCTTGGCGCCATCGCCCACGGCGATCACTTCGCCTTCGCTGGGTTTTTCCTGGGCGGTGTCCGGCAGAATGATGCCGCCTGCCGTCTTTTCTTCGCTTTCCACGCGCTTCACAAGAACGCGGTCATGGAGCGGACGAAATGCCATTTTCTTTTCTCCGTAAAGATTGATCCTGAAGAAGGGTGTTAGCACTCGACCCTCCAGAGTGCTAACGTGACCCGCATATAGGCAGGCACGCAGACGGCTTCAAGAAGCTGGCAAAAAATTTTCCGGATTTTTTTGCCCCCGGCACGGCGCCCCTTCAGACAGGCCAGGCGGACGGGGCGACTTAACATCACGCCCACGCCCCCGGCAAGGGCTCCAACACGCGCCGAAACGCTCACAGGCCGTTAATTCTCTTCGGTGGGGGAGACCCAATACATATCCGGGATCGCCTTCACCCGGTCGGTCAGGGCGGGGTTCGTCAAACGGATCACGCGGCGCCCCTTCAACAGGTCCAGCGCCTTGGCATTGCGATCATGCCGATAGAAGCGGGCTTCCAGTGTGCCCTGTGAAAAGGCCCCTTCAAAGCCCTGCATCAGAAGGTCCGCCAGTTCCTGATCCTGCTTGGCCATATAGGCGAACTGCGGCAGGCGATAGACGATGGTGAGACTTTCTTCCAACGCCAGACCGTCACCGGGGCCGCCATTGATTTCCGGCATCACCTCGTTGGCGCCGCGGCCATAGCCGTCCGCCGCGCCGGCGCGCACCCGGTCCCAGAGCGCCATATAGTCGCCCTCCTCCACCTTGATGCCATTGGCCTTGAGAATGCGGGTATCCGGCCAGCCGGTCCCGGAAGCGATCCGGGCCTGACGTTGCAGGGCCTCCAGACTGTCTATGCCGTTGAAAAGCGATTGCCGATCCGGCGGAATGATCAGCAGACGATAGCCCAGCAACCCGCGCGAAATGGGGAAATCCACCTGGGCAAAGCGGGCTTCCCGCTCGGCGGAGAAACCGGCGATGAACACATTGAACGGCGCATCGCCCGCCGCCAGCCGATCCATGGTGGTGGCCTGCGGCTCGTCAACCTTGACGATATCCAGCTCATGGGCGCCGGGGGCGTGGCGCACCGCGGTCCACAGAGCCTGAAATTCATAGGACTTGGAAACACTGGCATTGCGCCGGGTGGCCAGCACGAAACGGGCCGCATGACTTTCCGGCGCCAGCAATACGGCCAACACCAATAGCAGACTGCAAACGATTGCAAAACCAACCGCACCCGCGGCGAACCGTGGTGTTGAACCCTGCCCTGTCACACGAAACTCCTGCTTACATACGCTGGCCTGCCCACCATGCGCATCATCCCGTCTATAGGGAAAACGTTAATCATCCGTTAACGAAATTCAGACCGGGCACACCCCCTCATCGCAAAACAGCGAAGCTATCGTATCATAGCGTCTTTCTGATCCGCTTCACAATTCCGTTAATCGTCAGCACCGTGCTCTCATCCTGACGGATGGCGCCGCGTACGAAAATAAGCGACCCGGTGGCCCGCACCACCGCCCCGTCGGCCATCAGCACCGCATCGGGCCGGGCCGGGGCGATGAACTGGCTGTCAAAGGTCACGGTCACGCCCAGATCGTCCTTCAGCGCGTGGCGCGCGATCACGAACAGCGCATAGTCGGCAAAGCTCATCAGCAGACCACCATGCAGCATTCCGCCCGCATTGCAGTGGCGAGGCTCCGGCATCATGGCCGCTTCATGGGTGCCATCGTTCTTCCGGCGCAGGTAAAACGGCCCGACCAGTTGCTCGAACGGGTCGGTATCCCCCCAGGGCCGGAAGCCTTCCGGCAGGCGCGGATCATGGGCTGCCATGGCGCTTTATCCTTCCTGTCTGACATGTGGCGGTGAAAACGCGGGCACGGTCACGGTGGGCCGAGATTGCGGGCAGACGTTTACGGGCTGACCAGGGCGGCGTCAATCCCGCGCACGCCGCCCTCGTCGGGGGCGTACCAGGCCACCAGAACCCGCCCGTCCGCCATCAGGGCGGCGCTGGGATAGCCGCAGTCGGGGGACGGTACCCGATCGGTGATGATGTGTTCCGGCGCATGATCGATGGCCGCGACCAGCCCGGCCCCATCGGCCACGGGCTCACCCCCGTCGGTCAGCGGCGACACCAGACGAAAGCGCACGCCATATGGCGCATGGCGATAGCCGTAAACCAGCATCAAGCGCCCGTCCGGCAGCACCAGCGGGTCCACCGGGTGGCCGCGCGCCGAGCCGGTCAGGTGCACGGGGGCGAAATCGGCCGTTCGGTCCCCGCCCATGGTCACCGCGATGGCGTCATCCGCCGAAAAGGTGCGCGCCAGCAAGGTGATGCGCCCGGCGGGCCAGTTGACCAGCGTGGGCTCCACCAGCTTCGCCTTCGAATGCGCGACGGGCGCCCCCTCCACCAGCCAGGACAGGCCGTTGCCGCTGCTGTAAAGCCGCACCGCCGAGCCAACCCCGCTAAGCTGACTGGCATAGGTGGCCGCCAGCAGGCGCCCGCCCCTGAGCGCCGCCACGCGCCCCCGCACATTGGCGGTGCCGGGCCGGGAAGGCGGCACCAGCGGCGGCACCAGCGGGTCCGGCCCGAAGCTCTGGCGCGGCCCCCATGTGTGGCCGAAATCCGGGCTGATGCGGGCATAGGCGTGCCAGGACATATAGCGCGGCCCGCCCGCCACCGGGCGGCGGCTCTGTTTCAGGATCGCCGGGTCCAGGTCTTCATCGTCCACGGCAAAGGGGTGCCAGTGAAAGCCCAGTTGCCCGATCGCCCCGCCGGGGGCCACAAACAGGCTGGGGTCCTGATCCGCCAGTCGCGGGTCCTGTGGCGCGGTGCGTGGCGGCTCCGTCGGGTGCCCTTCCCGGTCCAGCCGGAGCAGCGCGATATGCGAACGAAAGTGCAGATGGTCCACCCGGTCCAGCGCCGGCCCCTCGGCGTCGCGGGCAAGAAAGGCCCGATGATCCGGTGCCCGGCGAAAGGCAAGCAGCGCATCCCCGCCCGGCCCCGCCAGCAGGCTGGGAAAGGCGGCGTGAAACCCGGCCTCCCGGTACAGGGATGGCAAGGGTCGGATATGGCATTTGCCCCGGCTCAAAACCGGTTGTCCCCGTCCAGGAAATTGCCCACCGAGCCCAGCACGGACCCCTCGCCCCGGTCGCCGCCCCGCTGCGGCACGGCGGCCAGCATCCGGCCAGCCAGTCGGCTGAAGGGCAGGCTTTGCAGCCATACCTTGCCGGGGCCGGTGAGGCGGGCGAAAAATACGCCCTCCCCGCCGAAGATCATGGATTTGATGCCGCCCACCCGCTCGATATCCATATCGATGTCGCCGGTCATGGCCGCCAGACAGCCGGTATCCACATGCAGCACCTCACCGGGGGCCAGGGTGCGTTCCACCACGGTGCCGCCGATATGAACGAAAACCCAGCCGTCGCCGTCCAGCCGCTGCATGATGAACCCTTCACCGCCAAAAAGGCCGGTGAGAATCCGCCTTTGCAGATGCAGACCGATCTGCACGCCGCGCGCGGCGGCGAGGAAACTGTCCTTCTGGCAGATCAGCGGGCCATCCAGACTGTCCAGCTTCAGCGCCAGTATATTGCCCGGAAAGGGCGCGGCGAAAGCGATCCGGGCCTTGCCGGTTCCTTCATGAGCGAACACGGTGGTGAACAGGCTTTCCCCGGTGATCAGCCGCTTTCCAGCCCCAAGAAGCCGCCCCATAAAGCCGCCTTCCTGGCCCGATCCGTCGCCGAACACCGCGTTCATGCTGATCGTCGAGTCCTTGTACATCATGGCCCCCGCCTCGGCGACGGCGGACTCGCCGGGGTCCAGTTCGATCTCCACGAACTGCATTTCCTGGCCCTCGATCCGGTAATCGATGTCGTCCGCCAGACCGCCGCGACGGTGATGCCGCCCGCCCGTGGCGGTGCCGGTGTCCGGTATGTGCGCGCTCATGCTCCCCCCTTTCCTATCAATACCTTGTGCCGGGCCCCTTGCCGTGGTGACGGCCCCGCCCCAAATCCCTTGGGCACGCCAAATGCGCCTTGACGCTATTGACGCCGGGTCGCACCATCATTTCGCGTTTCCGGGCGGCTTGGCAAGCCGTGACCGGCAATTACGGTTTTTGGGAGAGTTGATCCATGAAAGTGGTCTGGGACATCATCAAGGCGGCGGTCGGCTTCATTCAGGGGTTTGGCACCGCCTTCATGGGGCTTCTGGCGATCCTGCTGGTGGTCGTGACAGTATCCCTCAGCGGCGGCAGGAAAGGCCCCACCGTCCCCGATGGCGGCGTGATGGTGCTGGCACCCGATGGCGTAATCGTGGAACAGGTTGCCCCCAAGGACCCGCTGGCCATGGCGTTCAAGGCGCTGGACGACGAGCCCCCGCAGGTGAGCGTCCATGACATCCTGGACGCCATCGAAAAGGCGCGGGACGATTCCCGCATCAAGGCCATCGCGCTTTATACCGATGGCATGATCGGCGCCGCCCCGGCCCATCTGCACGCCATTCATGATGCGCTTCTGGATTTCCGCGCGGCGGACAAGCCGGTCCATGCCATTTCCACCGCCTATACCCAGGGCAGCTATCTGCTGGCCAGCGCGGCGGATGAAGTGCATGTGAACCCGGCGGGCAGCGCGCTCATCACCGGGTACAGCCGCTATGGCACCTATTTCAACGCCATGCTGCAAAAGATCGATGCCTCGGTGAATGTATTCCGGGTGGGCACCTACAAGTCCGGGCCGGAGCCCTATACCCGCGACGACATGTCAGAGGCCGCCAAACAGGCGAACCGCGCTTATCTGACCGCGCTTTGGAGGCAGTATGCGGGCAAGGTCACAACGGCCCGCGATCTGCCCCGCGACAGGCTGGACAAGGCGCTGGACGCCCTGCCCGGCGGCCTTGAGGCGGTGGACGGCAATTTCGCCCTGTATGCTCAGGAACAGGGGCTGGTGGATGCAATCTCCCCGCGGGCGGTCTGGCGTACCCAATTGACGGAGAAATACGGCAAGTCCGGCAATGGCAACTCGTTCAAGCAGATCCATTACCGCGCCTATCTGGAAGCCACGCGGAAAAAGCAGGACAGCGACAATGAAATCGCCGTCATCACGGTTCAGGGCGAAATCGTCATGGGGCGCGGCCCGATCACCGTGGCGGCAGCCGAAACGGTGGTGGACCAGATCCGCGCCGCCCGCAACAATCCGGCGACCAGGGCGATCGTGCTGCGGGTGGACAGCCCCGGCGGCTCCGCCTTCGCCAGCGACCTGATCCGGCAGGAACTGGTGGCCGCGCAGAGCGGCGGCCTGCCGCTGATCGCCAGCTTCGGCCCCGTGGCCGCATCCGGCGGATACTGGGTCTCCGCCACGGCGGATGAAATCTGGGCCCGGCCCAGCACCATCACCGGCTCCATCGGCGTTTACGGCGTGGTGCCCACCTTTGAAAACACGCTGAAGAAAGTGGGCATCAGCAGCGACGGTGTGGGCACCAGCGATCTGGCGGGCGCCTTTTCCGTCTCCCGCCCGCTGAGCGATACCGCCAAAGGCGTGATCCAGGCCAGTATCGAGAACACCTACCGCGAATTTCTCGGCCTGGTGGCCGAAGGGCGCGGCATGACCACCGAGCAGGTGGACGCGGTGGCCCAGGGCCGGGTCTGGATCGGGTCGGATGCGCACCGCAAAGGCCTTGTGGACAGGCTGGGCGATTTCGATGACGCCCTTGAAGCCGCGGCGGCAAAGGCCGATGTGGAAGACTGGAAAGCGGTCTTCTACCGGCCCAAGCCCGACAGGTTCGAAAAGCTTCTGGCCGATCTGATGGACAGCCGGTTGATGGCGTCCCTGCTGGGCCGGGCGGATGGCGGCGCCCTGCCGCCGGCCAGCGAAAACGGCCTTCAGGGCGGGCTGGCGGCCACGCCCCAAAAGGTGGCACGGTTCGTTCGCAGCACCCTTGATGAGCTGAGCGCCATGAACGACCCGAACGGCATCTATGCCCGCTGTCTGGCCTGTCGGGTGCAGGAATGATCGCATCCGCACCACGCATCGGCGCGATTTCAAGGAAGGCTCTTTGCCATGACCCAGCATGACGACGATGCCCGCTGGCGAGAAAAACTATCCCCGGAACAATATGAGGTGTGCCGCTGCGGCGGCACGGAACCCCCTTTTTCCGGCAAATACTGGAACTGCAAGACAGCGGGCCTCTATCGCTGCGCCGCCTGTGGCGCCGGGCTGTTCCACAGCGACAGCAAATATGACAGCGGCTCCGGCTGGCCCAGCTATACGGCACCGGTGGACCAGGCCGCCATCCGGGAAAAGTGGGACACCAGCGTGGGCATGGTGCGCACCGAAGCCCTGTGCGCCCATTGCGACAGCCATCTGGGCCATGTGTTCCCCGATGGACCGCCCCCCACGGGGCTGCGCTATTGCATCAACTCGGCCGCCCTGTCGCTGGAACCCCGCGAGGACGGCTGAGCGCATCTCGCGTTGCGTAGAACGCAACATGGCATTGGCATATATGCCGCTACCGTTTCGTTTTCGGGTTTCCTAATCTCCCCCTTGAGGCCGAAACATCCGGCAATCCAACAGGGAGAGATATCATGACCCCACAGACCGTTCTTCATCTGGACAGTAGCGCCCGCGCCAGCGGGTCCACCACCCGCGCGCTTACGGGCCGATATGTGAAACGCCTGCAAGCGACGGCCCGCGATTCCGGCGCCCCGGTGCCCGATATCATCGTGCGGGACCTGGCCGCGACCCCCATACCGCAGATCACCGAAGACTGGGTGGCCGCCAATTTCACCCCCGCCGCCGAGCGCGACGCGGCACAGAATGCGGCGCTGGCCCTGTCCGATGGCCTGATCGAGGAAATGCAGCGCGCGGATACCCTGCTGATCGGCCTGCCGGTTTATAATTTCGCCCTGCCCGCCGCGCTCAAGGCATGGATCGACCAGGTGGCGCGTGTGGGCGTGACCTTCCGCTATACGGAAAACGGGCCCGAAGGGCTGCTGACCGGCAAACGGGCCATCGTGGCCATGGCATCCGGCGGCACCCGGCTGGACAGCGAGATCGATTTCGCCACCGGTTATCTGCGCCACATTTTGGGCTTTATGGGCATCACCGATGTGACCTTCATCGCCGCGGACGCGCAAATGTCCAGGGCCGATCGCGCCCTGTCGGATGCCGAAAGCGCCGTGGACCAGCTTGTGGCCTGATGGCGACGAAACAGGTCAGAAAACACTGGCCGGGCGGGCGCGTCCGCCAGACCGACCCCAGATCGCGGGCGCCAGACGCAGGCCCGCCAGAAACGTCAGGCGGGTAATCGATCAGGGGGTGGTCAGGCGGCGGTCAGCCCCTCATAAAGAATAATCCCCAATGCCAGCGACAGCATCAAAAAATAGATGGAATAGATCAGGCCCGCCTTGATGAAGGCCCGGATCACGCCCTGATCCTGCCCCAGCCACAGGGCCACGATCAGATACAGGCTGGACCCGATCCAGAATATCCAGGCCAGCACCGGCCCCGCCACATAAGGGGCGAGCAGCACCATGACCGTCAGCAGCACAAACAGAAAACTGTGGAAATGCAGGGCGAACACGAGCTGGTGCAGATAATGCCGCGACCGGCCCCAGTGAAACAGCCACAGAAAGGCGGCAAAAACCGGCATCAGGATGATCAGCGCCTTGGGCAGCAGATCGTTGAACATGCCGTTGAAGGCGGTCGGATCATTGGCCACACGGGCCAGCCCCCGGCTCAGGCGGCGCTCCGTCCGTGTATCGCCGGATTCGGCCTGAAGGGCGCTTGCCACGTCCGCCTCCGCCACCTGAAACCGCTCCCGATCCGTGATCGGCGTGAAAGCGCCCAGTTCCAGGCGAAACGGCAATTCATCCAGATTGACGGTCACATAGCCATCGCTTACCGGCGCCCCGCCAAGCTGGACGATGTTCGGCCTGTCCTTGCCTTTTATCTTTTCAAGCAACCGTTCGATTTTTCGCCGCTGGTCCGCGTTCAACGTGAAACCCGGATCGGCGAGCGCCTGCCGCAGGGGGATCTGCCTGCCGCTGTCATCCCGCACCGTCATTGCATCCAGCACCCCATCCGGCAGACTATTCAGCATGGCGGCGGCATCCGCCGGCAGCCCGTTGCCCTGAACTTCGGCAGCGTCAGCCGCCCCGGCGGCGGACTGTTCCCCGGTCTCGGCGTCCCTGGGGATGGCACGCAGGTCTACCAGCGCGATATTGGCCAGCGACAGGGTGATGAAGAACAGGAAGGTGGTCGCCACATACATTTTGAACGGCGTCACATAGCGCGCCCGGCGCCCGGCCATATAATCCCGCGTCAGCGTTCCCGGCAGAAAGATCAGGCGAAAGATGGTGCGCGTGATGCGGCTGTCGGCGGAAAAGATCGGGTCGATCATTTCCTCAAGGAAGGTCCATAGCGGGCGGCGCAGATCCCGGTCCCGCTGGCCGCACATATGGCAGAAGCCACCTGTCAGCCCGGCACCGCAATTCATGCAGGTGGCATGGGCATGGGCGGATACGGTGCCCCGCCGCTCGGCGCTATTGTCCCTTGGTGGCGCTTGTCTGTGCCAGCGCAATCGGCCCAGAAAGCGCCGAAAGGCGGGGAAATGCCCGCGATCAGCCGCCGCCCCGGCCTGATTGCCCCGTGGCCCGACTTCAGCCTGCCCCTGATCCGTCTCGCCTTGTGTGGTCATGGCCCCTCACCCTGCCAGTTCCGTAAGGGGCATTCTAAACCGGCTCCGCATCCGCACAAGTGGGCAGTGCATCCTGCCGGAAAGATGGCGCCGGCAAACAGGGCCGACGGGCGTGCGCTCAGCCCGCCAGAACCTTGTCGGCCACGAAGGGGTTGGTCTTGCGTTCCTCCCCGAAGGTGGACAGCGGCCCATGGCCGGGCACAAAGGTCACATCATCGCCCAGCGGCCACAATTGCGTGGTGATGGAGCGGATCAGCGTATCAAAATCCCCGCGCGGGAAATCGGTGCGCCCCATCGACCCCTTGAACAGGTCATCGCCCACAAAGGCCACTTTGCTTTCGGGCTCGAAGAAAATGATATGGCCCGGCGTGTGGCCCGGCGTGAAGCGTACCTCCAGCGTGATATTACCGAAGGAAACCCGGTCGCCCCCTTCCAGCCATTGATCCGGGGTCACATTGCGCAGGCCCGGCAGCCGGTATTCGGCGGCGTGGGTTTCGATCTGGTCCAGCCAGAAGCTGTCTTCCCGGTGCGGGCCGATAACCTGCACGCCAAGCCGCTCCCGCCCTTCGGCGGCGCCGCCCGCATGATCCAGATGGCCATGCGTCAGCAGCAGCTTGGTCACTTTCACGCCCAGTTCCGCGGCCTTGGCAAGCACCCGGTCCACATCGCCGCCAAGGTCGATAATGGCGCCTTCCATGGTTTCATCGCACCAGACAATGCTGCAATTCTGGGCGAGCGCGGTAACGGGCACGATCTGGGCCTTGAGCATGGCGGCGGTCCTTTTTCTGTCTGCGCGGGTCAAGCGCCCGGCACCCTAGCCGCCCGCGCTGTGGCGGGCAAGTCTCCACCGGGGCGACCCGATGGCACAGGCCTCGCCGCGGGGCTTTCCATCCCGCGTGCAGGGGTCTAAGGTCGTCCTGAAACGCGATCATCCTTGAAAGGGGGGACAAGGGTGCACAGCAAGGAAACCGGTACCACCACCGCCATCGACCTGGCCGACGAGCCCATCCACTGGGACCAGTCCATGAGCTATGGCGGCTATCTGAAACTGGACCGCCTGCTGGCCTGCCAGCACCGGGTCAGCGACAGCCACGATGAAATGCTGTTCATCATCATCCATCAGGCCAGCGAACTGTGGCTGAAAGCCTGCCTGTTCGAACTGACCAGGGCGATGGACGATGTGCGCGCCGACCGGCTCGGCCCGGCCATGAAGGCCCTGGCCCGCATCGCCCGCATTCAGAACAATCTGGAACAGAGTTGGGAAATTCTGGCCACCATGACCCCGGCGGACTACAGCGCCTTCCGCGACTCGCTGGGCCAGAGCAGCGGCTTCCAGTCCTTCCAGTATCGGGAGCTGGAATTCCGGCTGGGCAACAAGAACCCGGCCATGGTGCGCGCCCACAAGGCCGCCCCCGCCATCCATGACGCCCTGAAGGCGGTGCTCGACAATCCCAGCTTCTATGATCTGGTCCTGCAACTTCTGGCCCGGCGCGGCTTTGATCTGCCCCCTTCGGTGCTGGACCGGGACTGGGCCACCCCATATGAGCCGGACACCAAAGTGGAGGCGGCCTGGGCGCAGGTTTATGGTGATCCCAAAACCCACTGGGATTTGTATGAACTGGCGGAAAAGCTGGTGGATCTGGAATTCCACTTCCAGAAATGGCGCTTTGCACACATGAAAACGGTGGAACGCATTATCGGCTTCAAGCGGGGGACCGGCGGCACGTCCGGCGTGTCCTATCTGCAAAAGGCATTGGACCTGCGTTTCTTCCCTGAACTCTGGACAGTACGAACGGCCCTATGAAAGACCCGGACCTGATCGATATTTCCCAGACCCTGCGCCCCGACATGCCCGTCTGGCCCGGCGATACCGCCTTTGGCCGGGATACAAGCTGGGCCATGGGGCCGGATTGCCCGGTCAATGTCAGCCGGTTGACGCTATCCACCCACAGCGGCACCCATGCGGATGCCCCGCTGCATTACGACGCGGACGGGCTGGACAGCGCGGCCAGCCCGCTGGCGCCCTATCTGGGTCCCGCCTTCGTGCTGGACCTGTCGGCGCGCGGCCATGACGGGCCGATCACGCCGGACGCGCTCGCCCCCCACCTGCCGGAGCGGGTGAGCCGGGTGCTGCTGCGCCTTTTCCCCGCTTTCCCGCACGATCACTGGCCGCAAACCTTCTCCCCCATCGCGGCGGACAGCATCGCCCTGATCGCCGAGCGCGGCGGGCGACTGATCGGGGTGGACAGCCCGTCGCTCGACCCGCTGACATCAAAGACCATGGATGCCCACATGGCCGTCAAGCGGGCGGGCATGGCCATTCTGGAAGGTCTGGTGCTGGATGATGTGCATTCCGGCTTTTACGAGCTGATCGCCCTGCCGCTCAGGATGGCCGGAGCGGATGCCAGCCCGGTTCGCGCCGTGCTGAGGAGAATGTGATGCCCACCTATTCGCTGGACTGGTGCAAGCGCCAGGACGAGAACGACCCGCTGGCACCGCTGAAAAACCGCTTCGAGCTGCCAGACGGCACCCTGTATCTGGACGGCAATTCCCTTGGCCCGATGCCCAAAGCCGTGGGGCCGAAGGTGGAAAAGACCCTGTACAGCGAATGGCGCCGGGACCTGATCCGCAGTTGGGCCGATAGTGACTGGTATGATCTGGGCGCCAAGTGCGGCGCCCGCATCGCCCCCCTGATCGGCGCCGACCCGGCCAGCGTGATCGCGGTGGACACGGTGTCCATCAACATTTTCAAGCTGGCCGCCGCCGCCATACGGCGCCACCGGGACCGCACGGGCCGGTCCCGCTGCCGTCTGGTGACGGAGGCGGGCAATTTTTCCACGGACATCTACATGCTGGATGGCCTGGCGAGCCTGCTCGGCCCCGATGTGGTGCTGGATGTGGTCCCGCGCGAAGCGGTCATGGACAGCCTTGGCGAGGACGTGGCGCTGCTTCTGCTGACCCATGTGCATTTTGTCAGCGCGGAAATGTGGCCCATGCAGGCCACCACCGAAGCCGCCCACGCCGCGGGGGCGCAGATGCTGTGGGATCTCAGCCATTCCACCGGGGCGGTGCCGCTTGACCTGAAAAGCAGCCGCGCCGAATACGCGGTGGGCTGCGGGTACAAATATCTCAATGGCGGGCCGGGGGCGCCTGCCTTTGCCTATGTGCGCGAAGACCTGATCGCGGACCTGGACCAGCCGCTTACCGGCTGGTTCGGGCACAAGACCCCCTTTGCCTTTCACGACAAGTTCGAGGCCGACCCCGGCCTGCGCCGCCTGCTGACCGGCACACCCGGTATTCTGGGCCTGCGGGCACTGGATGCGGCGCTGGACCTGTGGGCGGACGTGGACATGGCTCTTGTGCGGGAAAAATCCCTGGCGCTGGGCGACCTGTTCATGGACCTGGCCGAGGAGAAGCTCGCCCCCTTTGGGGTGCATCTGGCCAGCCCCCGTGCTCATGACCGGCGCGGCAGCCATATCGCACTGCGTTTCGAGCATGGCTACAATCTGGTGCAAAGCCTGATGACCAAGGGCGTGGTGGGGGATTTCCGCGGCCCGGACGTGATGCGCTTCGCGCTGACACCGCTCTATACCGGCTATGGCGATATCCACCGCGCCGTCACCGTCATGGAGTCGGTTCTGTCCAGCGGACTGTGGCGCCGAAGCGATTTCGCCCGCAAAGGCCCGGTAACCTGACCGGATCACGGAAAAACACGCCATAACAGATGGTTGCCGGCCCTTCCTGAACCGGATTCCAGCTCTGACACTATTCCGAAATCCAAAATTCACACAACTGCAACATCCGGGTCGGCGCAGGACTTTCTGCGGGCGATGCAGTAAATTATCACGTTAAAACAATGTGTTAAATTTCCCTCTCCGGGCCGTCAGGAATGAAGGGCGACTATCTTCCCCCTTTTATCCCCGCCTTGGCCCGATGGCGCCCCGCCGCCGTTAAAAATCTGTAACACGCCGTCCGTAGGAGCAGCATCAGCCAAACAGGGGGCTGATGTGTCATGTGGTGCTGTCTGGCCGCGTGGTCTTGGGCTCATTGGCGTTCATTCGTGCGAACTTTGTTCGGAATCTGCACAATCTGCGGGGAATATCATGGAAATCAGGTCTTTGAAATCAATGCTGCTGGCGGCTACCGCCACGCTGGCCCTTGCCGCGTGCGGCGACAGCTCCACCGAGCTGGCCACACCCGGCCTTGAAGGGCCCAATCCCGGCGTCGGGGGTGATAACGGCGGCGACAACGACAGCGGCGGCGACAATGGCGGCGACAATGGCGGCGACGACGGCGCCGCCGGTGATTGCCCCACGGGTACCGATCCGGTCATGGTCGGCGACAATGAGCACTGCCAGCTCAGCGGCCAGATCACCGATGATGTCACACTGACCGCTGGCAATGTCTATCAGTTGAGCGGCTCCGTGCAGGTTGGTGTGGATATTGGGGCCGACGGCAATGCCACGGATGGCGACCCCGCCGTGCTGACCATCGAACCCGGCGTGAACATTTATGGCGCCACCGCCACCGACCTTCTGATCATTGCCCGCGGGTCCGAAATCCAGGCCAATGGCGCTGCTGGTGACCCGATCGTCTTCACCTCCGCCCAGGACCTGGGCTTTGGCGCGGCCTTGGGCCTTGATCCGCGCCCCGGCTTCTCCGGCCCGAAACTGGAAGAGCCCTTCACATCCGAATGGGGCGGCCTTGTCATCAATGGCCGGGCCACGCTGAACACCTGTGACAGTGGCATCTGCGAAGCCGAAGGTGAAGGCGACAGCGGCTTTTACGGCGGCGATGACGACACCGACAGCAGCGGCGCCATGCAGTTCGTGCAGGTGCGCTATGCCGGCAACCCGATCACGGCCACCGACGAACTGAACGGCATCGCCTTTCAGGGCGTGGGCTCCGGCACCACGCTGAACAACATCCAGGTGCACAACGGCGCCGACGACGGCGTGGAGTTCTTCGGCGGCACCGCCAATGTGAAAAATCTGGTGATCACCGGCGCCGACGATGACAGCGTGGACTGGACCTTCGGCTGGCGCGGCAAGATCCAGAACCTGATCGTGATCCAGAACCCGAACCAGGAAAGCGATCGCGGCTTTGAAGGCGACAACCGCGAAGGCGCCAACGATGCCACGCCGCGCTCCCAGCCGCTGGTGGCCAACGCCACCGTGATCGGCGCGGGCACGCCGGGCAGCGACGAGGGCCTTCAGATCCGCCGTGGCTCCGGCATCCGGCTCTGGAACGCCGTGGTGGACAACTTCACCGACGCCTGCCTGGACCTGGACAATGACGCCACCTTCAACAATGCGGGTTCCTCCGCCACGGACCTGAGCGGCGGGCTGACCATCGAGAGCACGCTGCTGGGCGACCGCTGCGGCGATCCCACCAATGAAGACGACGGCGACCCCTTCTCGGTACAGGCTTTCTTTGAAAACCAGCCGAACAACGTGATCGGGACCACGTCTCTGTCCAACCGCTTCATCAATGGCCAGGCTGAAAACGCCGTGACGGCCACCGACCCCGCCGCTGTGGACAGCTTCTTCGACAGCGTGGATTACATTGGCGCGGTACGCAGCGACGACCCCGCCGACAACTGGACACTGGGCTGGACACTGGGTCTGAACCCGGCCCCCACCTGCCCCACCAATGTGGACGGCGTAACCACCCGTGACGGCGGCAATACCTGTGTGCTGTCCGGCACCATCACCGAAGACCTGCGGCTTGTGGCGGGGCTGGACTATCTGCTGAGCGGGCCGGTCACCATCGGCCAGGATGTGGGCCCGGACGTAAACGCCCCCGACCCGGACGCGCAATCCGCCACGCTCACCATCGATGCCGGTGTAACGGTGGAAGCCGAAGACCGCACCTCCCTGCTGGTGATCACACGGGGCAGCCAGATCTTCGCCAATGGCACGCGAAACGCACCGGTCACCTTCACGGCGATTGATGACGAAACCCGCAATCTGGACACCGACACCTCGCTCTGGGGCGGCCTTGTCATCAATGGCCGGTCCACGCTGAACACCTGCGACAGCGGCATCTGCGAAGCCGACGGCGAGGGCGACAGCGGCTTTTATGGCGGCAATGACGACACGGACGACAGCGGCCAGCTTTTCTTCGTGCGGGTCAAGTTCGCCGGCAACCCGATCACCGCCACCGACGAACTGAACGGCATCGCCTTCCAGGGCGTGGGCTCCGGCACGGAAATCGACTTCCTGCAGGTCCATAACGGCGCCGACGACGGCGTGGAGTTCTTCGGCGGCACCGCCAATGTGAAGCACCTGGTGCTCACCGGCGCCGACGATGACAGCCTGGACTGGACCTTCGGCTGGCGCGGCAGGGTGCAATACCTGCTGGTGATGCAGAACCCGAACCAGGAAAGCGATCGCGGCTTTGAAGGCGATAACCGCGAAGGCGCCAACGATGCCACGCCGCGCTCCCAGCCGCTGGTGGCCAACGCCACCATTCTGGGCGCGGGCACGCCGGGCAGCGACGAGGGCCTTCAGATCCGTCGTGGCTCCGCCATCCGGCTCTGGAACGCGGTGGTGGACAACTTCACCGACGCCTGCCTGGACCTGGACGACGAGGCCACCTTCGATAATGCGGGCACCTCCGCCACGGACCTGAGCGGCGGGCTGACCATCGAGAGCACGCTGCTGGGCGACCGCTGCGGCGACCCCACCAATGAAGACGACGGCGATCCCTTCTCGGTACGGGCTTTCTTTGAAAACCAGCCGAACAACGTGATCGGGACCACCTCGCTTCAACAGCCCGCAAATGGCGGAAAGGCGTTCATCAGCGGCGCCAATGAAGCCGCGGTCACCGCCACCGACGCATCCGCCGTCGATCCGTTCTTCGACAGCACCGACTTTATCGGCGCCGTCAGCGCGGACGATGACTGGACCGCCGGCTGGACCGTGTGGCTGGACCAGCAATAAGCCAGATATGAGCGGCGCCGTGGCACCCCTGCCGGGGGTGTCGCGGCGCCCGCGTTTGAAACAAACGAATAGTTGGATGGTGGCCAAAATGACATCAGTCAAAACCACGCTGAAACGCGCCCTGATGGCGTCCTGGGTGGTCCTGCTGCCCGCAACCGGCCAGATGGCCGCCGCGCAGGACAGCGACACTCAGGGGATGCCGGGCGGCGATATCGAAGAAGTGGTCGTTCAGGGCCAGTATGTACCGGATGAGAAGCGCAACACCTCCGAGATCTCCAATGTTCTCGACTCGGAAGCCTTCGCCCGCACCGGCGACGGCGACATCGCCGTAGCGCTGTCCCGCGTGACGGGCCTGTCCATGAGCGACGGCAAGTTCGTCATCGTCCGTGGCCTTGGTGAACGCTATCAGACCGCACTGCTGGATGGCTCCCTGCTGCCCAGCCCGTCGCCGCTGCGCCGGGTAGTGCCGCTGGACATCTTCCCCACGGCGCTGCTGGAATCCGTACTGGTTCAAAAGACCTTTTCACCGGAATATCCCGGCCAGTTCGGCGGCGGCGTGATCAATATGCGCACCAAGGCGGTGCCGGACGAGTTCTTCATGGAAGTGGGCGTGGGCACCGAAGTGAACACCGCCACCACCTTCAAGCGGGGCCTGGACTATGACGGCCCCAATTCCGAAGCCTTCACCTTTGGCGGGTCGCTCCGCGATCTGCCGGACCCGCTGTCGAACGCCATCGCCAATTCCACCGGCACCAACAGCCTTCTGGGGCTGAGCCAGCAGGAACTGGAAGTGGCCGGTGAAAGCCTGCCCAACCGCTATTCCATCGACCTGGAAGACAATCTGCCGGGCCTGGACATGAGCTTCGCGCTCGGTGATGTCACCAATATAGACGGCACCGATCTGGGCTTCACCTTCGCGCTGGACTATGACTTCGACACCCAGAACAAGTTCGGCCTGCGCCGCACCTTCGCCGTGCGCGAGGACGGCAGCCTGGACATCAACCAGGACCTGTCCCAGGCGGTCTGCGAGCGATCGGAATTCGAAGGCGGCGGGGATGATTGCGGCCGCCGTGAAACGCGCCAGAATTTTTCGCTTAACGGCCTGTTTTCCGTGGGCGCGGAATTCAATGCCAATCACGCGGTGAAGGCCACCACCACCGTGCTGCGGCAAAGCACCAAATCCGCCGTGATCGAAAAAGGCGAGTTCGCCTTTGATCCGGGCACGCTGTTCACCCGCAGCCGGA
Organism: Yunchengibacter salinarum; assembly: GCF_037658235.1. Lineage (NCBI taxonomy): Bacteria > Pseudomonadati > Pseudomonadota > Alphaproteobacteria > Kordiimonadales > Kordiimonadaceae > Yunchengibacter > Yunchengibacter salinarum. Next base: position 87,097 of record NZ_JBBJLN010000009.1, read on the forward strand.
TCGACTGGGTGGAACGCCAGGTCTGGTCCAACCAGATTTCCGGCGACCATGCCTTTGACCTGATCGGCGGCGACTTCCAGCGCACCATGGTTAAGTGGCGCGCCAATTACAGCCGCGCCGACCGGGATGCGCCGCTGCGCCGCCAGCTTACCTTCGAGTTCTTCGAATTCGACCAGTCCACCCGTCTCGATCCGCGTTTTGACCGTAACGAAACCACCTTCGCGGCGCTGGACGACGAAAGCATCGAGGCCGGCATCGACATCATCCAGCCCGTGACCGTGGGCGAGATGCCGGTGGATTTCAAAGCGGGCTTCACCTATTACGACAAGGATCGCAGCTCCGCTTTCCGGCGCTTCAATTTTGAATTCCCCTCCGCCGGGCAACTGCCGGACACGCTGCTGCAAAGGCCGCCGGAAACCATCTTCGGCCCACGAAACATCGGCCCCGGCGGGATCACGCTTCGGGACAGCACCAACCCGTCCGACACTTTCCTCGGCCAGTTCGAGAATGTGCAGGCTTATGTGGGCGTGGATGCCCAGGTCACGCCGTCCCTGCGGCTGGCGGCGGGTATGCGCCTTGAGGACCTGAGCAAGCAGGTGGATACCTTCCGTATCGGCCCCGCGGGCGAACGGATCAGGGTGACACTGGACGCGGAGCAGTATCTGCCCGCCTTCACCGCCACCTGGGAATTCCAGCCCAACATGCAATTCCGCCTGGGGTACAGCCAGACCATCGACCTGCCCGACCTGCGGGAGCTGTCAAACTCCGTCTTCCTGGACGAAGAGGGCTTCCAGCAACGGGGCAACCCGGAACTGGAACTGGCGGAAATCGAAAACTTCGACGCCCGCTTCGAATGGTATTTCGGCAATGATGAAAGCCTGTCCGTGGCGGCTTTCTACAAGGATTTCACCAATCCGATCGAGCGCACCTTCAACATTCGGGGCCTGTCCATCATCCGCTCCTTCGACAATGCGGACAGCGCCGAACTGCTGGGCATCGAGGCGGAACTGGACAAGAAGCTGAACTTCCAGAACTGGTTCGGCTGGGACTGGCTCGGCGAAGACCGTGAATTCTACATTAAAACCAATGTGTCCGTGATCGACTCGGAAGTCACCATCATCCCGGACGACAATGATCTGAGAACCAATCTGGAGCGCAACCTTCAGGGGCAATCCGACTTTCTCTATAACGCCACCATCGGTTTTGACGATTATATCAATGGCGAGTCGGCGGCGCTTGTCTTCAACTTCACCGGCAACCGGATCGACGATGTGGGCCTTGAAGGCCGCCCGGATGTGATCGAGGAACCGCCGATCATGCTGAACTTCGTCTATCGCCGGGAGATCGACATGTTCGACGACACGCTGGAACTGAAGCTGGAAGCGGAAAACCTGCTGTTCGACGATTTCCTGCGCAAGCAGGGGGACCGGATCGCCGAAACCTATCCGATCGGGGCCAGCTTCTCGCTTGGCCTGACCTACAGGTTCTGATCCGGGGACATGGCCGGAAACGGTCGGACGATCAAACAGAAACCGCCGCGCCGGGGCACATCCCGGCGCGGCCTTTTGCAAAAGAAATGCACGGTCGGGCGCCCTGTGATAAACCAGCGGCACGGGGGGCAAACATTGACAAAACCACGCGGTGAGAAAATACACTCATAATGTCGGTATTCTCGCGCACGCTACACTCTGTGATAAGGCTTTCCGCGCCCGTGGAGCGACTGGCGCGGCCCTTTCTGCTGGTGGCGCTGACACTGGCACTGGCCTATGTGACGGCACGGGCGTTCTGGGCGGTTACCGGGCTCGCCAATCCGATGGCGGAACGGCTCCCCACCGGCCAGCCCACGGCAAGCGCTGACCGCCTGCCGGATACCAGTGCCGCCCTGCTGACGGGCTTTGACCCCTTTCACCGGCGCACGGCCGGTTCCGACGGCGACGGGGCGGACACAGCCGCCGCCAAGGCCGCGCCCGAAACCAGCCTTGATCTGAAACTTTACGGCGTGCGCACCGGCGGCCCGAACCGACCCGGAAGCGCCATTATCCGCCTGCCGGACCACGAACAGCGCGCCTTTACGGTGGGCAGCACCTTGCTGCCGGGTGTGCGCCTTGTGGCGATCCGCCCCACATATGTAACCATATCCCGTGGCGGCACGCGGGAAAGCCTGTTCCTGAACGGCCTGAGCGCCGAAGACGTGCGCGCCCGCGCCCGGCGCCAGGGGCAGGCACCGCCTGAGGCGGCAATATCCGAACCGGGCGAAAAGGGCCAGCCCCGGCACACCCTGTCGCGCGGCACCCTGTCCCGGCTGATGGGCAGCGTGACCATGACACCGACGGCCAGCGACGCCCCGGCGCAGGGGTTCCGCCTGGCGCCGAAAGCGGCGACGGACGGGGCGGACACGGCCAGCGCCCCCTTCCGCGCCCTTGGCCTGCGGGCGGGGGACATTCTCACCGCCGCCAACGGGGCGGCGATCCGCAGCCGCGAAGACCTGTCCGCCCTGCCCGGCAAAGCCCGCGACAGTGGCGGCCTCACGCTCACACTGTACCGCGAAGGCTCACCCGTCACCCTGCGTTTCGACTATCAGGATCAACCGTGAAAGCGTCCGCATGACCCGACCATCCACATGGCTTATCGTTTCTCTTGCCTTGCTTGCCCTGATCGGGGCGGGGCTGTCCCCCTTGTCGGCGCCCGGCGCCCATGCCCAGGACAGCCGCGCCACGGACAATTCCGAGCGCCTCAATTTCCGGGATGCGGATATCCGGGCCTTTATTGATGATGTGGCCATGGTGACCCAGCGCACCTTCATCATCGATCCCAGGGTAACCGGCAAGGTGACGGTGATCTCCGAAAGCCCGATCCCGGCTGAGAACCTGTTCGATCTGTTCCTGTCCACGCTGCGGGTCTATGGCTTTACCGCCGTGGCCACGGCGAACGGCGCCTACAAGATCGTGCCGGAAGAAGCCGCCATGCAGGACCGCACCGCCCTGACCAGCGGCGATGACAGGCTGGTGACGGAAGTTTTCCGCCTGTCCCATATCAACCCCGTCACCGCGCTGAACGCGGTGAAGCCGATCGTCAACCGGCAGGCGCGCACCTTTGCCGAGCGCACCGGCAACTTCCTGATGGTGGTGGATTATGCGGGCAATATGGGGCGCATCCGCGACCTTCTGACCCGGCTGGATCAGGACCGGCGCAAAACCCGGCTGATCACGCTGGAAAATGTGGGCGCCGAGGACATGGCGGAAACCCTGGCCGACATGCGCGGCCCGGCACAAGGGGACAGCCCGGACCCGGGGCTGACCGTGGTGCCCGTCACCTCATCCAACACCATCCTGCTCAAGGGGGATGAAGCCCTGCTGGCCGAAATCGTCCCGCTGGTTCGGGAACTGGATAGCCGGGGCGCCGCCAAGGGTGACATCCGCGTTCACACCCTGCGCCATGCGGACGCCGGGGACATGGTGACCATGCTGGAAGCGGTCAGCCGATCCCTGAGCGATACCACCGGCGAGGGGGGCGGCCAGCGACGGGCCAGCATCTCCGCCCACCCGGAAACCAACTCGGTGGTGATCAGCGCCAATCCGGCCACCCAGAAAACGCTGGAAAGCGTCATCCGGCAACTGGACATTCCCCGCGCGCAGGTACTGGTGGAAGCAATCATTGTCGAGGTATCCGACAATGCCGCCCGCGAACTGGGCCTGCAATATGTTCTGGCGGGCGGGGACGGCAGCAATATCCCCTTCACGGTCACCAATTTTTCCAATACCGCGCCCAATATTCTGGCCGCCACCGGGGCCATCGCCCTGGACGACGAACTGGATGCGGATGCGGGCAATGCCCTGCGCCAGGGCGCGATCGACAGCTTTCTGGGCCTGAACGGGTTTTCGGCGGGCTTTGCGGGCGAGACCAGCGGCGGCACGCTGTTCGGCGTGATCCTCAATGCGCTGGACAGCGACGTGGCCTCCAACATCCTGTCCACGCCCTCGGTGATGACGCTGGACAACCAGGAAGCCAGCATCATTGTGGGTCAGGAAATCCCCATCACCACCGGCGAGGCGCTCGGCACCAACAATTCCAACCCCTTCCGCACAGTGGACCGGCAGGATGTGGGCATCCAGCTTGAAGTGCTGCCGCAGATCAATGAAGGCGACGGCATCCGCCTGTTCATCCGCCAGGAAGTGTCCTCCATATCCGGCACGGCGGGGGCCAGCAATTCGGAGATCATCACCAACAAGCGGGAAATCGAGACCACGGTGAACGTGGAAAACGGGGAAATCCTGGTGCTCGGCGGCCTGATCGAGCAGGACGAGCGCATCACCGTGGACAAGGTGCCGCTGCTGGGCGACATCCCCGGTCTTGGCCGGTTGTTCCGCTCCGAGGGGCGCTCCAGCCAGAAAACCAATCTGATGGTGTTCATCCGCCCCACCATTGTGCGCTCCCGCGCGGACATGCGCGCCGTCACGGGCCGCAAATACGACCTGATGCGCCGGGAACAGCGTCGCCGGCTGGATACGGACGGCCCCGCCACTATCGACCGACTGATGAATGACGTGATTGGCCGCAAGGGCGAAGCCGCCGCCCCTCCCCCCGCCCCGACAACCGACAGCGACGGGGAGCCGGATCGGTGACGGACGAAACCCCCGGCAAGTTGAGTTACGGCTTCGCCAAGGCCAATGGCCTTGTGGCGCTTGGGGGCGATCCGGCACCGGATGACGGTCACGTCCAAGGCGCGCCAATCCGCCTCGGCACCCGTGGCACCCCCGCGCCGGGCGCCCTGATCGAGGCGCGCCGGGCGCTGGCCCGCCCCATCCGCCTGGAACCGGTGAGCGAAAGCCGCTTTGAACAGCTCCTCGGCGATCTCTATGCCGTGGATGCGGTGGACTCGGAGCGCCTGGGCGATGATCTGAATGATGCGGAAAGCCTGGAATCCGGGCTGGACGGCCTGCCGGAAACCGCCGACCTGCTGGACAGCGACGACGACGCCCCCATCATCCGCCTGATCAACGGCATGATCGCCGAAGCGGTGAAGCGGCGCGGGTCGGATATCCATGTGGAACCCTTTGAATCCGCCCTCACCATCCGCGTGCGGATCGACGGCGTGTTGCAGGAAGTGCTCAGCCTGCCCGCACGGCTGGCGCCGCTTCTGGTGTCCCGCATCAAGGTGATGGCCCGGCTGGATATCGCCGAAAAGCGACTGCCGCAGGACGGGCGCATCTCTCTCACGCTCGGCGGCCACGCCATCGATGTGCGGGTATCCACCCTGCCCAGCCGCCACGGCGAACGGGTGGTGCTGCGCCTGCTGGACCGGGACAAGGCGCTGTTCACCGTAGCGGAACTGGGCATGGACCCGGCCACGGAGCGCCGCTTCAAGGCCGCGCTCAGGCAGCCCAATGGCGTGATTCTGGTCACCGGCCCCACCGGCTCCGGCAAGACCACCACGCTCTATGCCGGGCTCAGCCTGCTGAACGAGGAAAGCCGCAACATCCTGACCGTGGAAGACCCGGTGGAATACGCGCTGGAAGGCGTGGGCCAGACACAGGTGAACCCGAAGGTGGGCATGACCTTCGCCGCCGGGCTGCGCGCCATGCTGCGCCAGGACCCGGACGTGGTGATGGTGGGTGAAATCCGCGATGTGGAAACCGCGGAAATCGCCGTGCAGGCCAGCCTGACGGGCCATCTGGTGCTGTCCACCGTGCATACCAATTCCGCCGTGGCTGCCGTTACCCGGCTTCGGGACATGGGTGTGGAACCCTTCCTGATCGCCAGCGCGGTCAAGGCCATACTGGCGCAAAGGCTGGTGCGCCGCCTGTGCCCGCACTGCAAGGCCCCCGTGCAGGCGGACGCGGCCATGCTCGCCCGGCTTGGCCGCCCAGCGGATGAGGCCCGCACGCTTTACCGCGCCCGTGGCTGCGGCCACTGCAACCAGACTGGCTATCAGGGCCGGGTGGGGCTGTATGAGCTGGTGCTGGTGGACGACACCATCAGCCGCCTGATCCATGACGATGCCCGTGAAAGCGCCCTTCAGGACGCCGCCTTCGCCAATGCCCCCACGCTGGAAGCCAGCGGCATCGATCAGGTGCTGGCGGGCGAAACCACGCTGGAAGAAGTGCTGCGCGTCATCCATCAGGGCGACAGCCTGAATACGGACGGGTGAAACCATGCAGGCTTATGCCTATGAGGCGCTGGACAGAACCGGGCGGATGAAAAAGGGGGTGGTGACCGCCGACAGCCCCCGCGCCGCCCGCCGCGACCTGCGCGGGCGCGGGCTGACCCCGGTGCGACTGACCGCCACCCGCAACCCCGGCGGGGGCCTGAGCCTGCCGGGCCGGTCGCCGCGTATCGCGGGCGGCGATCTGGCCCTTGTCACCCGGCAGATCGCCACCATGGTCGGCGCCGCCGCCCCGGTGGAAGAAGCGCTGGGCACCGTGGCGGCGCAGGCGGAAAAACCGGCCATCAAGACGGTGCTGATGCGGGTGCGCGGCCAGGTGATGGAAGGCCACCGGCTGTCGGAGGCCCTGGCCCGCGAGCCGCGCAGCTTCGACCGGCTTTACCGGGCCATGGTGGCGGCGGGCGAAGGCGCGGGCGATCTGGGCCTGGTGCTGGAGCGCCTGGCCGAGCATCTGGAGAAAACCCGCGACATGCGCAACAAGGTGCGCACGGCCCTGATTTATCCCGCCGCACTGGCCCTGGTGGCGCTGGCGGTGATCGTCATACTGATGACCTTCGTGGTCCCCCGCGTGGTGGAGCAGTTCGAGGGCATGGGCCAGACCCTGCCGCTGCTCACCCGGATCATGATAAGCATTTCGGACTTTCTCGCCGCCTATGGCCTGTGGCTGTCGGGGGGCGTGGTGCTGGCGGGGATCGGCTTCGCCCGCGCCCTCAACCACCCGGCCTTTCGCGGCGCGGTGGACAGGCTGGTGCTGCGCCTGCCGGTGATCGGCCCGCTGGTGCGCGATCTGGGCGCGGCCCGCCTTGCCCGCACCCTCGCCACGCTGACCGCCAGCGGCGCGCCGGTGGTGGACGGGCTGAAAGCCGCTGCCCGCACGGTAACCAACACGGTGCAGCGGGACGCGCTGGACCGGGTGGTCACACAGGTACAGGAAGGCAAGAGCCTGCCCGCCGCGCTGAAACGGGTGGACGCCTTTCCCCCCATGGTCAGCTATATGGTGGCGGCGGGGGAAAACAGCGGCACACTGGACCGGATGCTGATGAAAGCCGCCGAGACCATGGAAGCCACCTTCGAACGGGTCACCCGCACCGCGCTGACCCTGCTGGAGCCCGCCATCATCGTGGCCATGGGCGGGATCGTGGCCGTCATCGTTCTGGCCATACTGATGCCCATTCTTCAACTCAATGCCATGGCAAGCCTGTAGGAGACACCCCATGATCCGCCCGACCCGCCGCACCGCCCGATCCACCCACCGCGCCACCCACCACCATGACGACGGCTTCACGCTGGTGGAACTGATGGTGGTCATTGTCATCATCGGCCTGCTGGCCACGGTGGTGGTGATCAATGTGCTGCCGTCCCAGGACCGGGCCATGGTGGAAAAAACACGCGCCGACATTCGCACGCTGGAACAGGCGGTGGAAATGTACCGGCTGGACATGATGCGCTACCCCACCGCCGATCAGGGGCTGGAAGCGCTGGTCAGCCAGCCGGACGGCCTGTCCAACCCGCAGCGCTACCGGCCCGGCGGCTATATCAAGCGCCTGCCGAAAGACCCCTGGGGCAATGAGTATGTCTATGTCATTCCCGGTGAACACGGCCCCTTTGACATCCTCTCCCACGGGGCGGATGGCGCACGGGGCGGAGAAGGGCTGAATGCGGACATCGGCAACTGGCAATAGAGCGGGCTTCACGCTGATCGAACTGCTCGTGGTGCTGGCCCTGATGGGGCTGGTATCGGGCATGGTCGCGCTCACGCTTGCCCCCGCCAACACGGCGCCGGGCCACCGGGCTGCTGAAAAGCTGGCTGCCCGGCTGGAACTGGTGCGCCAGAAAGCCATCCTGACCGGGGAGCTGCTAACCGTCGTGCTGTCCGCGCGAGCCATACAGGTAGAACGGCACACGGCCACCGGCTGGCAAGCGGCGCCAAACACTCTGGCCGGGGGCGCGCGCTTTGCCCTGCCCGCATCGCTGCTGTCCGGCATCCGTATTGACGGGGAAAGCGCCGCCCTGCCCCGCACACTGGCCCCCGCCGTGAACCCGGCCCGCCAAACGGATGGACGCGGCGGGGATGCCGCGCCCCGGCTGATCTTCACGCCGTTGGGGATGCAGGCGCCGTTCGAGATCACCATAGCCCCCGACAGGGCATCGCCCGGCGACCCGCCCTTCGTTATCCGGGGCGTGCCGGGCCACGCCATAGCGCTGACGGAAGGGGGCGCCCCATGACAGCCATACCCCCCAGAACACCCGTAACACGGCCCCGGTCCCGGCCCGGCTTTACCCTGATCGAAGTGCTGGTGGCGCTCGCTGTCTTTGCCATCGGCGCGCTGGCACTGGTCCGGGCGGGCACGGAAAATGTGCGCGTGGCGGACGGCCTGAACAGCCGGGCGCTGGCGGACATGGTGGCGGAAAACCGGCTGGTCACGGTGATGATGCGCGGCAACGCCCCGGACACCGGCACCCGCACAGGCGAAACCCGCATGGCCGGGCGCGCCTTTCAATGGCGCCAGCAGGTGCGCGCGGGCAATAACGGCCTGCTTTCCGTGCGCATCACCGTACACCCCCCGGACGGCGGGCAGGAACTGGCGCGGCTGGAAACGGTGCGCGCACCATGAGGGGCGCGGCCACACAACGGCCCGGCGCCACGGGCGGCTTCACACTGGTGGAAATGCTGGTGGCCATGGCGGTGTTCGCGCTGATCACGGCGGCCACCGCGGCGCTGTTCCGATCCAGTCTGACCGCCGGGGAACAGGTTTCCAGCGCCCATGATCGCACCCGAAGCCTGCTGCTGGCCCGCGCTATCATTGCCCGCGACATGGCCCAGATGGTGCCCCGCCCCGTGCGGGGGCGCCACGGCGACCAGCCCGGCCCCGGCATGGCGGGGGGCGATGCGCTGATCGGCACGGACCTGATCGCGTTCCGCCGCCTTGGCTGGTCCAATCCGCTTCAACACCCGCGCGGGGATGTGGAAGCGGTGCGCTACCGCCTGCAGAACGGGCGGCTGGAACGGGTGGCCACCCTGCGCCCGGACCCGGCCACCGACACCGCCACCCGCACCCGCCTGCTGCTGGACGGCATCACCAGCGCCCGCATTGCCTTTTTCGCCGATGGCCGCTGGCATGACGGCTGGCAGACCGGCGACATCACCGCCGGGCGCCTGCCCGCCGCCATGCGCCTGACCCTGCATCACGACCGGCTGGGCACCATAGAGCAGCGCTTCCTGCTGGGGGGCCGACCATGAGCGACCGTCGCCGCCCCGCCATGCCACCACGGCACCGGGCGCATGAACCGGGCGACCGGGGCGCGGTGCTGATCACCGTGCTGCTGATCGTGGCGGCCATGGCGGCGGTGGCCGTATCCATGATGGACGACATGCGTTTTGCCCTGGCCCGCACCGGCAATGCCCGCGCCGCCATGCAGGCCCGCTGGCACGCCTTTGGGGCCGAGGAACTGGCCCGGCTGGCGTTGTCGGCGAGCCTTCGGCAGAACCCGGATCAAACCACCCGCGATCAACCCTGGGCCGAACGCGCCGGGCGCTTTCCGGTAGCGGGCGGCACGGTCAGCGGCCATTTGCGGGACATGAGCGGCTGCTTCAATGTGAACAGCCTGGTCAGCCGCTCGGAAAGCGGCACCTATGCCCCGAACCCCTCGGCACGGGCCCGGCTGGTGCGCCTTATGACGGTGCTGGACATACCGGAAGGCGATGCGGACGCGCTCACACGGGCGCTCACCGACTGGATCGACAGCGACAGCCGCCCGGAGCCGCGCGGCGCGGAGGATTTCAGCTATACCGGCCTGAACCCCGCCTATCGCGCCGCCAATACACCGATCGCCCATATCGCCACCCTGCGCGCCATACGGGGTATGACCGCCCCCCTGTATGATCGCCTGGCCCCATATCTGTGCGCCCTGCCGGTGGCGGATGCGGTGGCGATCAATCTGAACACGCTGGACACGGCGGACTGGCCCCTGCTGGCCATGCTGGCGGACGACCTGCCGCCCGGCCCCCTGCAACAGGCCCTGGCGGAACGCCCCGGCGGCGGCTTTGCCAGTGTTGACGCTTTCTGGACCCAGCGGGCGCTGGAAGGCATCACCATCCCGGACAGTGCCCGGCAGGCCACCGCGCTCAAAAGCACATATTTTGCGCTGACGAGCGAGGTGGTCTATCAAGAGACCCGGCTTGTCATGGAAAGCCTGATCCGGGCCGACAGCGCGGCGGACATTCGCGTGGTGCGCCGCCGGTTCGGGGAACGCTTTCAGGAAGGACGCCCATGACTCATCATCTGGCCCTGTTCACGTCCCTTGCGGACCCGGCGGCGGACACTCCGCCCCCCGCACGCTGGTGCCTGATATCGCTTGAAGGCGACACCGCGCACCCCGTGGCCGCGGCGGACGGCTGGCCGCCACGCACGCTGACCCCCGCGCCCGACAGTGTGAACGTCATACTGTGCGGGGCGGATGTGGGGGCGCACCGGCTTGTTCTGCCCACGCGCAACCGGGCACAGGCCCTGGCCGCCGCGCCCTATGCACTGGAAGACCATCTGGCGGAAAGCCCGGAAAAAGTGCATGTGGCGCTTGGCCCGCCCAATGCGGACGGCACCGTAACAGCGCTGGTGGTCAAGCGCGCGCCGCTGGCGAACCTTGTGGCACAGCTCAGGGAACGCGGGCTGCACGGTGCCCGTATTGTCGCGGACTATCAGCTTCTCACCCGACAGGATGCGCTGGTGGTGGCGGACAACGGGGGATCGACGGGCGGCAGGGTCGCACTGGCCCGGCCGGACGGCACCGGTTTCACGCTGGAAACGGACCTGGCCGAGCCGCTGATCCGCGCCGAGGCGGAAGCCGCCCCCGATCTGCCGATCCACGCCCACGGCCTGCCAGCCGACATGGGCCGGCGCCTGGCGGCCGGCCCTGGGGCGGGTATGGGCGACCGGCTGCGCGAAGCCGCCCCGATCCCGGACGCCAGCACGGCACAGCGCGCGATGCAGGGCGGCATATCGCTCCGTCAGGGGGCTTTCAGAACCCGGCCACCGCTGGCGGAACGGCTGCGCCCATGGCGGCCCGCCGCCGCACTCGCCGCCAGTGTGCTGCTGGCCTGGGGGGGCACGCTGTTGATGGAAGGCTGGCGCTATCATGCCCGCGCCGACCAGTTGCAGGCGGAAGCCTCCAGAACACTGGCCCGCACCGGCCCCGGCCTGGACAGCCTGGCACAGGCGCGCGCCCGGCTGCGCGGCGCCACCACGCGCCGGGGCGGCCTGTACGGCCCGCTTGCCAGCCATCTGTATCAGGGGCTCAGGGATGCGCCCGCCATCCGACTGGAAAGCCTGCGCTTCGACGCGGCCACGGGCACCTTGCGGGCCACGGTGATCACCGGTGGTTTCGGCGCCCTGGAAGACCTGCGATCCCGCCTTGCCCGGCGCGGCGTGCGACTGGAAGAAGGCGCCGCGCGCCAGAACGGCGACCGGGTGGTAAGTGAGCTGATCCTCAGCCAGCAAACGGGAGGAGCATGATGGGCCCGCCGATCAGGAAAGGGGTTGCCGCACTGGCACGGCATCTTGCCCCCATATGGGCCGCCCGCACCCGGCGCGAGCAGGGCTTGCTGGCGGGGCTTGGTCTGCTGCTTGTGGCCGTGATCCTGTGGGAAGGCGTGATCCGGCCCGTCGGCGCCTACCGCGCGGGCGGGCTGGAGCGGTTGGAGCGCGCCCGCGCCACACTGGCGGAGGTGGACGCCACGGCGCGCGCCCTGTCCGACCTGGCCGCCCCCCGAACACGAGCCGCCGATACACCGGGCGCAGACAGGGCCAAGGCGGATATTCGCCGGGTGGTGGGGCGCACGGCACAGGACATGGGCGTGACCCTGACCCGCCTGCGCCCGGACGGGTCGGATCGGCTGACCATCTGGCTCGACCGGGTGGATGCGGGGTTGTTCCATCGCTGGCTGTTGCGCCTGACCGATGACCACGGCCTGCATCTGGCGCGCCTGTCATTGACCGCCGAAAGCGGCGGCACACCGGAAGACGCCGCGCTCACCGCCCAACTGGTACTCAGCACCGAAAGCGGGGGGCGGCCATGACCCGGAAAACCCCCCTGATCGGCCTGTTCCTGCTGTCCCTGATCGGCTTTCTTGTGGCCACATTGCCGCTTGGGGCCGTAGCGCTCTTTCTGCCGCTGGAACGCGCGGGTCTGTCGGCGGCGGGGGCCACCGGCACGCTGTGGCGGGGCCGCCTGACCGGAAACCCGGACGCGCCCGTGCGGCTGCTGAGCGTGACGGGCGCACCCGCCAGCCTGCTTGGCCTGACCTATCGCGCGGACTGGACCGCCACGGGACCGGCCCTGCGCGGGCGGGGCACCATGACCGCCGCGCCCGGCGGCGCGCTGACCTTCCGGGATACGGACCTGACTCTGGACCTGAGCGCGCTGGACCTGAATGGCCCGGTGCCGGTACCGCTCAGCGGCGGGCTTTATCTTTCGCTGGAACGTGCCGCCCTGTCCGCCAGCGGCACATGCCGGGACATTACCGGCAGCGTGCGCAGCGATCTGCTGCGCCAGAGCGGAATGGCACCCGGATTTGACGCCCCCGTGCTCAGCGGTCCCCTGCGCTGCGAGGACGGCGTGGTGATGGCACCGCTTTCCGGCACCGCCAGCGGGGTGCGGATCACGGCGCTGTGGCGCCTGGCGCCCAATGGCGAAACGGACCTGCGGATCACCGTGCCGGATGCGCCGCCCGACCTGGCGGACCTTTTGCGCCGGGCAGGGTTTCGCGCCAATGGCCCGGCCATGGACCTGACCTTGCGCGGCCATCTGGCCCCGGCGGCGGGCCCATCATGAAGGAGACCCGGACATGACAGGAAAAATCGGTATGCAAAGGCGGAATGGTCTGTTTCAAAGCCCCGGCCCGTTGCGCCTCATGCCGGGCCTGCTGGCCCTGCTGCTGAGTGCCTGCGCGGGGGCGGATCGGGCGGACGGCCCGGCCACCGCGCCGCCGCCCGCGCCCGATGCCACCGCCGAGGGAGACACCGACCTTCTGAACCGGCTGGGCGCGCTGGAGCGCCAGCAATTGAACGAAGGGCGCTGTGGCATGTTCCTGTGGGCCGCCATGCCGACGCGGAAACTGGTCTTTTTCACCGAGAGCGAAAATGCCGCCGCGCACATGGTGCTGGATGGAAAAACCCGTGCGCTGCCCCGCGACAAGGCGAGCGGCGACCCCGTCTTCGGCCTGTTTCCGCACCAGCGCTACACTCATGAGCGCACCGTGATTACGGTGGACGTAACCCCCGAACCACGCCAGGACCTGAAAGACGGCGCCGTGATCCGACGCGGCACGCTGCGCCTGCGGGAACGGGGCGGCTGGGAAGCGGTGCTGCCCGTGGCCGGCATGATCGGCTGCCGCTGAAGCCCATGCCCTGCCCCCTGAATACACACATGAAACACGCCGTTCCGGGAGACGGCTTCACATAGCGCGGCGCAGGTCGTGATTTGCCTTCCTGAGCGCGGCGACGCAGGATTTCAGCGCTGACGCCGCCACCGGGGCGGTCACTTCGCAACACGCATTCAAGGGAACCCTATTTCATGGACATGCTGCCGGGCTATGTGATCAACACGCTGCAATTCATGGCGGTACTGTTTGTCTTTGTGGTGGGAACCGCGCTGGCCTTTCTGGTGCTGGTCTTCATCCGGGACAAGCTTCAGACCAAGGATGCCATTCTCAACAATTACCCGGTGGTCGGGCACCTGCGCTATATCTTCACCACGCTGGGCGAGTTTTTCCGCCAGTATTTCTTTGCCATGGACCGGGAGGAAATGCCCTTCAACCGGGCGGAGCGCAACTGGGTCTATGGGGCGGCCAAGGACAGCGACAATACCATGTCCTTCGGGTCCACCAAGCTGATCAACGAGCCGGGCACCCCCATTTTCATGCCCTGCCCCTTTCCCACCATGGAAAAGGATGCCGCGCGCACGTCGCCGCTGCGCATCGGGCCGTTCGCCCGCAAGCCCTTTGACGCGCCGAGCCTGTTCAATGTGTCCGGCATGAGCTATGGCGCGCTGTCCGTGCCCGCCGTGCGCGCGCTGTCGCTGGGCTCGGCCAGGGCCGGGTGCTGGATGAATACCGGCGAAGGCGGGTTGAGCGCGCACCATCTGGAAGGGGGCGGCGATGTGGTGTTCCAGATCGGCACCGCCAAATATGGCGTGCGCACAGCCGACGGGGCGCTGGATGACGACAAGCTCCGCCAAGTGGCCGCCCATGACAGTGTGCGCATGTTCGAACTGAAGCTGAGCCAGGGCGCCAAGCCGGGCAAGGGCGGCATTCTGCCAGCGGACAAGGTGGGGCCGGACATTGCCCGGATACGCGGTATTCCCGTGGGGGAGGACAGCATTTCCCCCAACCGCCACCCGGAAGTCAATGCGATCGCGGACCTGCTGGATGTCATCGGCCATATTCGGGGGGTGACCGGCAAGCCAACCGGGTTCAAGGCGGTGATGGGCGATACAGGCTGGATCACCGCGCTGTGCCTGGAAATCGAAAAGCGCGGGCCTGAAAGCGCGCCCGACTTCATCACCATTGACAGCGCCGACGGCGGCACCGGCGCCGCCCCCATGCCGTTGATGGACAATGTGGGCCTGCCAATCCGGGAAAGCCTGCCCACCGTGGCGGGCATATTGCGCGCTTTCGGCCTGAAGGAACGCATCCGCCTGATCGCCAGCGGCAAGCTGATCGTGCCGGGGCAGGTGGCGTGGGCGCTGTCGGCGGGGGCCGATTTCGTGGTGTCGGCCCGTGGCTTCATGTTCGCCCTGGGCTGTATTCAGGCCATGCGCTGCAACAAGAACACCTGCCCCACCGGCGTGACCACCCATAACAAGCGCCTGCAACGGGCGCTCAACCCGATGGACAAGGCGGATCGCGTGGCCAATTATTGCCGCAACATCACCCATGAGGTGGAGACCATCGCCCATAGTTGCGGCGTGCCGGAACCCCGCCAGTTGAAGCGCAAGCATGTGCGCATCGTCAAGGGTGTGGGGGCCAGCGTGCCGCTGGACGACCTGTACCCGGACCCGGACCCGGCAGAGGCCCGCGCGGCAGTGGAAAAACTGGCCGTGACCCCGATGAAGGCTCCCGTGCCCGGCCAGCATTGATAGCGCGCGCCGCGGGCGGCATGGTCCCGCTCGCGGCGGCGGCACGGAAAGGATTGTATGCATGAGTGACCCCGGCCCCGTTTCCACCCTGTTCCGCCACATCGAAACCCTGCACGGGGACCGGCCCTGGGGCAGTTTTCTGGACGCGGGCACGGGGCGGAAATCGCTGGAATGGATTGTCACCCTGCCCACCGAACGCTGGGCGGCGCTGACCGCGGCGGGCAATATGAAACGCACGCTGGAAGCCAGCCTTGGCGGTGCCTTTCGCCCGCAGGACCGGCTGCTTCTGGGCAACTGGCAAGACGAAAGCCTGTTCGCCCATGAAGTGTTCGATGTGGTGCTGATGGACTATCTGATCGGGGCGGTGGAAGGCTTCACTCCCTATTGGCAGGACCGCCTGTTTCACCGCGTCCGGCCCCATGTGGGCGGGCGGCTGTATATCACCGCCGTGGAACCCTATGTGCCCTATGCGCCCCGCACCGAAAGCGAACGGCTGGTATGGGAAATCGGCCGCCTGCGGGATGCCTGCATGTTGCTGGCGGGCGAGCGGCCCTATCGGGAATTCCCGGTGGACTGGGTGCTGCGCCATCTGGGACAGGCCGGGTTCCGCATCGTGGATGTGCGCCATTTCCCCATCCGCTACCGCGCCAAATTCGTGAACGGCCAGTTGGATATGTGCCTGCGCCGCCTGCCCCATCTGCCGGACCCCGATCTGGCGCAGGCCCTGCGCGGCCAGGTGGAGGCCCTGCGCGCCGCCGCCCTGCCCGTGGCCGACAGCAAGGCCGGCCTGAAAGCGGGCGCGGATTATGTGATCGCCGCCGAACCGCTGGATGATGCACACTGGCGCCGCCCTCCGCCCGCCCAAGAGACGGCGCGGGACGACACATAGCCGGAAAACGCCTTTACCCCGCCGCATGGCTGATTTATGACTCGCCCTGATGACCGGTCGGTCAGCCATGTGATTTGGGACAGGCCATGATCCGCACGATCCGCCCCGCGCTGCTGTTTCTGCTGCTCGCCGTCTTTTTCGGCGTGCAGGCGGGCGTGTCCGCGCATGAAACGGACCATCTGGATCAGCGGATTCACGATGAATGCGTACTGTGCCAGGCGGGGGACCATACCCCCGGCCATGCCCCCGCACCGGCGCCCATGGTGGATGCCCCGCTCACCGCTGCGCTGCGGGCGAAGGCCCCCGCCCCTGCCCCGCTGCGCGGGCGCCAAAGCAACCCCACCGCCATTCGCGGGCCGCCCTAGGCTCTCTGATGTCCACGCCGCAAAGGGCCGCCGCCATGAACCGGGCACACCGGGCGGCCCGGCACGGCGATCCATTGAAGATGCGCCCCCGCTTGCTGATCGCGGCGCATCGCCTTGACAGGACCTGATGAGAGAGACCGATCATGAAGATCACACCATCTTCGGTGCGTCGCCCGCACCGCAATCAGATCACCCGCATTCTGTGCCTGACCCTGGCCGCCACCGGCATGACGACACCCCTTGCTGCACAGGACCGCCAGGACCGCGATCACAACGATCACGGCCACGGCCCGATCGAGGAGGTGCGCATCAGCGCCTCCCCCCTTGAGCGCACCCCGTTCGACCTGTTGCAGGGGTCCGCGATCATGGAGGGGGCCGAATTGAGCCGTCGCCAGGCGGCGACCATCGGCGAAACCCTGAAAAGCCTGCCCGGTGTCAATGCCACATCCTTCGCGCCGGGGGCCAGCCGCCCGGTGATCCGGGGCCTTGGCGCGGGCCGGGTTCGGATGCTGGTCAATGAACTGGGCGTGTTCGACGCTTCCCAGACCAGCCCGGATCATGCGGTTTCCGTAGACGCCCTGACCACCGAGCGCATCGAGGTGCTGCGCGGGCCGACCACCCTGCTCTATGGCTCCAACGCCTCCGCCGGGATCGTGAACGTGGTGGACAACCGCGTACCGCGCCGGATGCCGGAGGACGGCTTTGAAGGTGCGCTTTCCGGCGCCGTGGGCACCGCCGCCAATCTGCGCTCCACCGCGGGCAAGGCGGATATGGCGCTGGGTGATCGGGTGGCCGTTCACGCCAGCGGCTTTTTCCGCGAGACCGGCGATCTGAGCATCCCGAACGCCCCCGAATCCGAGCGCCTGCGCGCGCTGGAGGAGGCCGAAGAGGGGCTCGACATGGATCATGACAATGACCATGACGTGGAGCACGAAAACGAACAGGACGAAGACCTTGAAAACGAAGGCGTTCTGCCCAATAGCGACATCCGCACCTGGGGCGGGTCGCTGGGCGTGTCCTATATCGGGGATCGTGGCCGCCTGGGCATCGCGGTAAGCCATACAGACAATGAATATGGCGTGTTCGAGCACGGCGTGGACCATGACAATGACCACGATGTGGAACACGAAAACGATCAGGACGAAGACCTTGATGTGGACCTTGACGCGGCCCCTGAAAATGGCGGCCCCCGCATCGACATGCGCCAGACCCGCCTGGACATGGCCGGGGAGCGGGAGCTGGATGGCCCCTTCCTGCGGGAAGCGAAGGTGCGGTTCGGCTTTTCCGACTATCGCCATTTCGAGTTGGAGGGAGGCGAAATCGCCACCACTTTCAAGAACACCGCCTCGGAAGGCCGTATCGACCTGCTGCAACGGCGCCTTGGAGCGCTCGACGGCTCTTATGGTCTCCAGTTCCAGAGCCGGGATCTGAACGCCCTGGGCGACGAAGCCTTTCTGCCCGACGCGGACAGCCTGCAATGGGGCGCTTTCGGCCTGCACAAATGGGAAGTGGGCGATTGGCACCTGGAATATGGGGGCCGGCTGGAGCGCAAGACCATCAGCAATGACACCACCGCGGAAAAGCTGGATTTCACCGGCTGGAGCGGGTCCGTGGGCGCCGCCTTCCACCCGGACGGGGACTGGATCGCGGGGGTCAACCTGTCCCGCACGGAACGCCTGCCGGGGATCGAGGAACTGTTCTCCAACGGCCCGCACTTCGCCACCGGCGCGTTCGAAGTGGGCAACCCCGCGCTCGGCAAGGAAACCGGCGTGACTCTGGAAGCCTCCCTGCGCAAGCGGGCCGGGCCGGTTACCGGGTCCGTCAGCCTGTTCCACACCGACTATGACGATTTCATCTTCTTCGAGCGCACCGGCGCGGTGGAAGACGGCCTGCCCGTGCTGGTCTTCAGCCAGACGGATGCCGTCTTTTATGGCTTCGAGGCACAGGTCGGCGCCGTGGTCTGGGAAAACGAAGCCGGGGAGCGGATCAGCCTCGACGCCAGCACGGACCTGGTGCGCGCCAAGCGGCCAAACGGGGGGCGTCTGCCGCGCATCTCGCCCCTGCGGGCGCTTGCCGGCGTGGAATATGAAAAATCCCGGCTGACCGCCCGGCTGGAAGCCCGCTTTGTGGACAGCCAGACCCGTGTGACCGATTTCGAGCTGCCCACGGACAGCTACACCCTGATCAACGCCCATCTGAGCGTGGAACCCTTCAAGGACCATCCGATGCAGGTCTCGCTCAGGGCCAACAACATCTTCGATACGGAAGCCCGGAACCATGTATCCATCCGCAAGGACCGGGTGCCGCTGGCCGGGCGGGACATTCAGCTTCGCGTGACCCTGCCGCTATAGGGGGCCAGGCGCGCACAGGCGCAAAACAGGCGTCTTCGGGCGTAAGAAAACGGGCCATCCCATGCCGGGGTGGCCCGTTTCTTGATGATCCGGCCTGCACCGCGCGGCGGGGTCAGCCGCTGAACCTGTTGGTGCGCGGGAAGCCCACGGGGGGCAACCGCCCGGCATTGCCGCGCTTGCCGGTCCACGGCATCAGGTCGGTTTCGGTACGCCAGCGTTCGCTCTTGCCCTTCATGGGCCAGCTAAGGCCGTTTTCCCGGTTAAAGACAATCACGTCGGACAGTTCCGCATCCTTGTAGCGTTGCAGGGCCACGCCCTGACCGCGGGTCATTTCCGACAGTTCCGCCATATCGAACACCAGCAGTTTGCGGTTGGTGCCGATCACCGCCACCGAATCGCCGTCCGCCGGGATGCAATGCGTGGCATGGGCCCCGGCCTTGAGATTCAGAATCTGCTTGCCCGCCTTTTTCATCGCCACCGCATTGTCCGACTGAAGCAGGAAGCCCTTGCCGTTCGACGCAGCCACCAGCAGGCGACTGCCGGGCACATAGGGCAGCAGGGCGATGATTTCCTCGTCGCTTTCCATGTCCACCAGCAGGCGCACCGGCTCCCCATGGCCGCGCCCGCCAGGCAGCTTGTCCGCCGCCAGGGTATAGATCTTGCCCCTGTTGGACATGGCCAGAACCTTGTCCGTGGTGTGGGCGGTGAAGCGGAAACGCTCGGCGTCCCCTTCCTTGTACTTCACCTCCTCCTCCGGCTTCAGATGCCCTTTCAGCGCGCGAATCCAGCCGCGCCGGGAACAGACCACCGTGACCGGCTCTTTCTCCACCAGGGCTTCCAGCGGCACCGCCTCATTATCGGGCGCTTCGCCAAAGGTGCTGCGCCGCCGACCCAGCGTGCTTTCCGGGTGAAAGGCTTCCCGCACCGCGGCGAGGCGTTCGTCCACCGCGGCCCACTGCCTGTCCTGGCTGGCCAGCAGGGTCTTGATATCGGCGCGTTCGGCGGAAAGCGCGTCATGCTCTTTCCTGATCTCCACCTCTTCCAGCTTGCGCAGGGCGCGCAACCGCATGTTCAGGATCGCCTCGGCCTGCGTATCGCTCAGGTCAAACGCCGCCATGAGCGCCGTCTTGGCGTGGTCCTCCTCCCGGATGATGCGGATAACCTCGTCCAGATTGAGATAGGCCACCAGATAACCGGACAGAATTTCCAGCCGCTTTTCGATCTTGTCCAGCCGGAAGCGGTTGCGCCGCAGAAGCACATCAAGCTGATGATCCAGAAAGCTTTCCAGCACATCCTTCAGGGGCAGCACGCGCGGGCTCTGATCCAGCGCGATCACGTTCATGTTGAGCGGGAATCGCTGTTCCAGATCGGTCAGCTTGAACAGGCTTTCCATCAGGGTTTCCACCGGAACGGTGCGGTTCTTCGGTTCCAGAACGATGCGCAGCTCATCGGTGGATTCATCGCGGATGTCCGCCAGAATGGGCAGTTTCCGGTCTGAAACAAGGTCGGCGATCTTTTCGATCAGGCGGGACTTCTGCACCTGATAGGGGATTTCGGTCACCACCACCTGATAAAGGCCCCGGCCCATGTCCTCCCGGTGCCAGCGGGCGCGAACGCGGAACCCGCCCCGGCCAGTCTCATATGCTTCCCGGATAGCGGCGCGGTCCTCCACGATTTCGCCGCCGGTGGGGAAATCCGGTCCCTGAATGCAGCCCATCAGGTCATCAATGGTGACATGGCGGGCCGGGTCGCGGCGGGCGGCGATCAGCAGGGCGAGCGCGTCCAGCAGTTCCGCCACATTGTGGGGCGGGATGCTGGTGGCCATGCCAACGGCGATACCGCTGGCGCCATTGGCCAGCAGATTGGGGACGGCGCCGGGGAAGACCACCGGCTCCCGCTCCTCCCCGTCATAGGTGGCGCGAAAGTCCACCGCGTCCTCGTCCAGCCCGTCCATCAGGCGGACGGCCACATCGGTCAGGCGGGCTTCCGTGTACCGCATGGCGGCGGCATTATCGCCGTCGATATTGCCGAAATTGCCCTGCCCGTCGATCAGCGGGTAGCGCACGGAAAAGTCCTGCGCCAGACGCACCAGCGCGTCATACACCGCCGCGTCGCCATGGGGGTGATATTTACCGATCACGTCCCCCACCACGCGGGCGCATTTCTTGAACCCGGTCTTCGGGTCCAGCTTCAGCAGCCGCATGGCATAGAGCAGCCGCCGATGCACCGGCTTCATCCCGTCCCGCACGTCAGGCAGGGAGCGGGCCATGATGGTGGACAGCGCATAGGAGAGATACCGTTCCGAGAGGGCCTCGGCGAACGGTGCTTCGATGATGTTTTCGGCAAGATCAGGCTGACTTGTCATGGCTCTGCTTATACTGAAGCCACCGGGGTGTCACAAGCGCTCTGTTACCGATCGCTTGCGGCGCGTGCTTCAACAAGCCGGGATTCAAGGCGCGTTATCAGGCGGGCGCGGGCGGCGGGCATCCCCTCCGGCCGGGCCACCCACACATGACGGGACAGGAAATAGCCGGTAACCGCCAGCCCGTCCCGCGCCGCGACGGGCCCCGGCAACCCCTGTCCGCCAGCCAGCATGAAGCCGGGCAGCGGCAGCAATTTGTCCGCATGGGGGCCGCCCCGGATTGCGCTCACAGCCCGGCCAGTGCGCGGCGACACATAAGCCAGATCGGTCGCCGGGCCGCCGCCCGCGCATCCGGTCAGGTCCAGCCCATAGCCCAGATCCGTCAGAATGCCCATTTCCAGCCGCACCAGCCCGGCGGCCAGCACCTCAAGCGGCGTCCTGTCCCGCTCCAGCAGGTTCAGAAAGGCCAGCAGCGCCCCATGGGTGCCGGGTTCCGGCGTGCGCTCCGGCAGGCTGGTGGCCACCACGGCGGTGGCGGCGGTGAGCGCGGCCAGGCTGTCCGGGCGGCCCAGAACGGTTCCCAGCGGCGAATGAAGCGATTCCACCTGAAAGCGGCCAAGCTGATCCGCCAGGCGCGCGCTCCAGCGCACGGCGATGCGGTTGCCCGGCTGAAGGGTGCCGCGCACACGGCGACTCTGCCCCGCCTTGACGAAGCCACGCCAGCGGCCATGGGTGGCGCTGAGCACATCCAACACCGCATCCCGCTCGCCGAACGGGGCACCGCCCAAGATCACCGCTTCATCCTGCCACTGCATCGGCCCAAATCGCCGGTGAACGCCACCGGCTCTCACTGCGGGGCCGCCCCCCTTGAGCGACCCGGATCAGTCCACGAATTCCAGCCCCATGCCCTCATAAAGGCTGCGATCATCGGCCCAGCGCTCGCTGATGCGTACCCGCAGGAACAGATGCACACGGGTATCGAACGCCTCTTCCATGTCCTGGCGTGCCATCTGGCCGATCTGTTTCAGCATGGCACCGCCGCGCCCGATAACGATTTTTTTCTGGGTGTCCCGCTGCACATGAATCACCTGCTCGATGCGGATGTCACCGCCCTTGCGATCCTCCCACATTTCGGTTTCCACTGCGATGGCATAGGGCAGTTCCTCATGCAGGCGCAGATAGACCTTTTCCCGCGTGATCTCGGCGGCCATCATGCGCATGGTGATGGCGCTCACCTGATCTTCGGGGTACAGGAACGGTCCCTCGCTCATGCGGGCCGCCAGATGGGCCTTCAGATCGTCCACGCCGCTGCCGGTCCTGGCGGAGATCATGAACACGTCCGTGAAAAGGCCGGTGGCGTGCAGTCGCTCGGTCAGCGCCAAAAGGTTTTCCCGCTTGATGGTATCCACCTTGTTGAGCGCCAGAATGGCCGTGCGCCCTTCCTGTTGCAGGCCGGCCAGAATGGTCTCCACATCCTGGCTGATGCCGCGCTTGGCATCCACCACCAGAACGGTCTCATCCGCATCGAAAGCACCGGACCAGGCGGCGTTGACCATGGCCCGGTCCAGCCGCCGCCGGGGGGCGAAAATGCCGGGCGTGTCCACGAAAACAAGCTGCGCGCGCCAGGCCCCGTCCGCATCCTGCCCATCCGCCAGTGCCAGCCCGGTAATGCGGGTGCGCGTGGTCTGCACCTTGTGGGTGACGATCGCCACCTTGGTGCCCACAAGCTGGTTGAGCAGCGTGGACTTGCCCGCATTGGGCGCCCCGATCAGGGCCACGAATCCGGCCCGTGTGCGCATTGGCGCCTCCCCGTGGGGTGTGTCTTGTTCGGTCCCTGTCACGGGCTTTGATCCTTCCTGTGCATGTGCATGTCCGCCCCATCGCCAAGATCGGCGAGCAGGGCCCCGGCGGCGGCCATTTCCGCCGCCCGCTTTGCCCCGCCTTCAGCCGTGGCCGCCTGCCCGCCGGGGCCAAGCGCCACGCGCACCACAAAGCGGGGGTCGTGGTCCGGCCCGCTGCGTTCCACCACCTCATAAACGGGCAACGGCTGGCCCGTGGCATGGCAGAATTCCTGAAGGCGTGTCTTGTTGTCCTTCACGGCGCGCCCGGTATTGTGAAGCCGGTCGGCCCAATAGCCATCGATAAACCGGGCGGCGGCCTGAAACCCGCCGTCCTGATAGAGCGCGCCGATCACCGCCTCCACCACATCGGCCTGCACCGCCGCCTTGCCACGGGTGCCTTCGGCCTCCGCGCCGGGTGTGAGCAGAATATGGGCCACCAACCCGCTGGCCTCAGCCACATCAGCCAGGGTTTCCTGGCGCACCAGCGACGACAGCCGCCGGTTCAGCTTGCCCTCGTTCTCATCGGGGAAGGCGTGCAGCAGCCGATCCGCCACGATCAGGCCCAGCACCCGGTCGCCCAGAAATTCCAGCCGCTGATAATTGTGGCGGCCCGACAGGCTGGGATGGGTCAGCGCCTCCCTGAGCAGGGCGGGGTCCGCGAACACATGATCCGCCACCGCACCGGGCAGCGGCGCCCCCACCGCATCCATGGGCATACGTGTCATGATGTGCGCCCCCCTGACGGGTTCCGCGCCGCCTGCCGGGCGTCATCCATCACCTGCCGCATTCGGGCGATGGATTCCGCCAGCCCGCAGAAGATCGCCTCCCCGATCAGGAAGTGCCCGATGTTCAATTCCCGTATTTCGGGGATGGCCGCGATGGGCGGCACGGTATCGAAACTGAGCCCGTGCCCGGCGTGAACCTCCATCCCCAGATCGGCGCCAAGGCGGGCGGCATGGCGGATGCGCTCAAGCTCCGCATCGCGGGCCGGGCCTTCCCTGTCGCAATAGGCGCCGGTATGCAGTTCCACCACCGGCGCGCCCAGATCGTGCGCGGCGCGCAACTGCGCCTCGTCCGGGTCGATGAACAGGCTGACACGGACCCCCGCCCGCTTCAGTTCCCGCACATAATGGGCCAGGTGATTGTGCTGGCCGGATACGTCCAGGCCGCCCTCGGTGGTCAGTTCCTGGCGCTTTTCCGGCACGATGCAGCAGGCGTGCGGCTTGTGACGCAGGGCGATTTCCAGCATTTCATCCGTGGCCGCCATTTCCAGATTGAGCGGCTGCACCAGCACGCTGGACAGGGCGCCGATATCCGCATCGGATATATGGCGGCGATCCTCCCTCAGATGGGCGGTGATGCCGTCCGCGCCCGCCTGCTCGGCCAGCCGGGCGGCGCGCACCGGGTCCGGGTGCGGAATGCCGCGGGCATTGCGAATGGTGGCCACATGGTCGATATTGACGCCAAGGCGCAGCGGTTCAGTGGGCATGACCGGTCCCTTTGCTTGTTATGGTCCTGCCAGCGGGGATCACAGCGCGCTCCCCCTCCGGCCCCGTGGCCCGGCGCGCCCGCTGACGGCGCGGGCGTTGCGGCGGGCGTGCAGGCGTTCCTGCCGGGCGGCGCGATAGCCGGACAGCACCGCCTTGACCGAAAAATAGGCCAGAAACCACACCAGCACCGCCACCGGCAGACTACCCACCACTAAGGGAAAGAGCAGTGGCAGGAAAGCCCCCAGATAGTCCAGCGGCGCGGCTATCAGCATCCCCCAGGACCAGTCCGGCACGTCGGCGGCGATGTCCCGGCCCAGTATCAGCCCCCCGGTCTGCCCCATCAATGCGAAAATAAAGGGAAAGGTCCAGGGATTGCCGATGAAGGTGCCAATGGCCGAGGCGATCAGATTGCCCCGTGTCACAAAGGCAAGCAGAAAGCCAATAGCGAAATGCAGCCCCAGAAACGGCGTGAAGGATACCGCGATGCCGGATGCCAGCCCGGCGGCAATACTGTGCACCGTGCCCGGCAGCCTGGCCACCCGGTGGCCAAGATACTTCCCCGCGCGCACCAGGCCGCTGCGTGGCCACAGCCACCCGGAAAGCCTGGCCCCGAAGGGCAGTTTATGACGACGGCGAAACAGCATGGCGGCGGATCATTTCCTTCCTGCTTAATGCCCCGGCCTGCTGCCCGGCTTAACGGCGGGAATTTCCGCCAGCCAGCCGGGCACCTCGTCCGCCGCGAAGGACGGCGCATCGATCCGGGCGAGCGCGGTCAGGGGCAGCCCCACATCCGCCGTGCCGCCCGACCGGTCGATCAGGCACCCGGCGGCGACCACCGTGCCCCCCGCCGCCTCGATCGCGGCAATGCATTCCCGCGATGACAGGCCGGTGGTGACCACATCCTCCATCATCAGGATACGACTGCCCCGCGGGATGGAGAAGCCCCGGCGCAGGGTGAAGCGGCCATCCTTGCGTTCCATGAACAGGCCGTCCACGCCCAGGCTGCGGGCCACCTCATGGCCGATGATGATGCCACCCATGGCCGGGCTGACCACCAGATCCACCTGAACGTTGTGTTCCCGAAGGCGGGCCGTGAATGCATCGGCCAGCCGGGCCGCGCGGGCCGGGGATTGCAGCACGCGGGCACATTGTAGATAAACCGGGCTGTGGCGCCCGCTGGAAAGCAGGAAGTGCCCTTCCAGCAGGGCATCCGCCTCCCGGAACAGGGACAGCACCGCCTCCCGGCTTTGAAGGGAGGCGGATTCATGGGCGCTGCTGGGCGTTTCGGCACTGGAACTCATGATGCATTCATCCTCGGATCGGTCCCGCCGCCAGGGTGACGGCGCCAGTGGGTATCAATAGGGCGGCAATGCCCATGCGGATAGGCGAGCGGGCCGGGTGCGTCAAGCGCCCGCTTCCCCGGTGATGCGATCCACCATATTGACCAGCCGATTGACGCGCAGGGACCGCATCACATCGGTCAGATGCTTCAGGTCGCGCACCTCCACATCGATCAACATGCCGTGCTGCTCCGGGTCGCGTTCCAGGGTCTGCACATTGGCGATATTGGCCCCCGCCTTGGCCACCGCCGCCGCGATGGAAGCCAGCGCCCCGCGTTCATTGGTGGCATCAAGGTGCAACCGGCCCACATAATAGGCATCGTCTTCCCTGCCCTGCTGCCAGGCCAGATCGATCCACAGATCCTGCCGGTCTTCGTACAGATCCAGCCGGGCACAGTCGATGGTGTGCACGGCCACGCCCTCGCCGGCAACGCGCACGCCCACAATGCGGTCGCCGCGCACCGGATGGCAACATTCCGCCAGCCGCACCGCCGCCCCATCCTGCAAACCGAAAATGGGCAGGGCGGCACTGCCCACCTGATCCCATTCCTGATGCACCTGCGGCGCGCGGGCCATATGATCGCCCTTGTCGAAACCGGGAATGGCGGCGCGCAGCACCTCGTCCTCGCCCAGTGTACCCTGCCCCACCAGTTCCACAATCGCTTCGGGTTCGGAGCCCAGCACCTTGCCCGCTTCCTCCAGCACCCGGTCGGAAAAGTCCACGCCCGCGCGCTCGGCGGCGCGGCGGATCAGCCGGTTGCCCAGTTCGCGGTACTCACTGCGGCGCTGATGGCGGATATGGCGGCGAATGGCGGAGCGCGCCTTGCCGGTGATCACGAAATTCTCCCAGCGCGGCGACGGCACCTGCGCCTTGGACGTGACAATATGCACCTGATCGCCGTTTTCCAGCACATGGCGCAGCGGCACCATGCGCCCGTTCACCTTGGCCCCGACACAGTGATCGCCCACCTCCGTATGGACCGCATAGGCGAAATCCACCACGGAAGCCCCCTTGGGCAGGGAGATCAGCTCCCCCTTGGGCGTGAAGCAGAACACCTTGTCCAGGAACATGTTGAGCTTGGTGTGCTCAAGAAACTCGTCCGGGTCGTCGGCGTGTTCCAGAATCTCCAGCAATTCCTTGATCCAGCGATACTGGGAGCCTTCCACCTGATCCAGCGGGCTTTCAAAGCCGTCATGGTCGCTGGCCTTGTACTGCCAGTGCGCGGCCACGCCGTATTCCGCCTCGGCGTGCATCTGGCGGGTGCGAATCTGGATTTCCAGCCGGCGCTTGTGCGGCCCCATCACCGTGGTGTGCAGCGATCGGTACAGGTTGCGCTTGGGCATGGAGATATAGTCCTTGAAGCGCCCCGGCACCATGGCATAGGTCTGATGGATGATCCCCAGCGCCTTGTAGCAGGTCATGGGCTGGTCCACGATGACGCGAAAGGCCAGCACGTCGGACAATTGCTCGAAGGGGATATTCTGCCGGTCCATCTTGCGCCAGATCGAATAGGGGCGCTTGATCCGGCTGGAAATCTCCACATCCAGCCCGTTTTCCGCCATCAGGTCTTTCAGCGCTTCCACCATGTTGCGCTCAAGGTCCGGGTCCTGCTCGATCATATGATGCAGGCGCGCATTGATGGAGGCCATGGCCTCAGGGTCGATATGCTCGAAGGCGAGATGCTCCAGCTCGTCCTTCATTTCGTGCATACCGATGCGCTCCGCCAGCGGGGCGTATATCTCCATGGTTTCCAACGCGATGCGGCGGCGCTTATCTTCCCGCTTGATGAAACCGAGCGTGCGCATGTTGTGAAGGCGATCCGCCAGCTTCACCAGAAGCACGCGGATATCGTTGGACATGGCAAGCAGGAATTTGCGGAAATTTTCCGCCTGGCTGTTGCTGGATGCCTTCATCTCGATCTTGGACAGCTTGGTCACGCCATTGACCAGCTCGGCGATTTTCGGGCCGAACTTGTCCTCGATCTGCTCCAGCGTGGCGACGGTATCCTCCACCACATCATGCAGCAGCGCGGTGGTGATGGTGTCACAGTCCAGCTTCATGTCGGTGAGGATGCCCGCCACCTCCACCGGATGGGAAAAATAGGGATCGCCCGAGGCGCGCTTCTGGCTGCCATGGGCATTGACCGCGAACACATAGGCGCGGTTCAGCAGATCCTTGTCCACATCCGGGTCATAGGCTTCAACCCGTTCAACCAGCTCATACTGTCGGATCACCGCGCGTCTCTTTCCTCAATCGTGTCGCTCGCCCCTTCCGGCCCTGTTACCCGTCCGGCCCTTTCATATGGCGATTTCCGGCCACCGGGGCAAGCGCGACAAAAAACCCGGCCCCAAGAACAGGCCGGGTTCACAAAGGTTTGATGAGCGCGCGCCCCGCGAAAGGCGCGTCACTTCGCAACCGGCTTATTCCTCGGCGTCGGCAGCGTCGTCGCCGGAAGCTTCGGCGGCCTCGGCGTCGGCCTCGGTGGAGGCGGCCTCTTCGGATGTAGCCTCGGCGGGGGCGGCCTCCGCCGTGTCGGCGTCGGCGCTTTCCACAGCCGGGGCCGCGCCCTCGCTGCCATTATCCATGCCGGACATCAGAATGGACATGTCCACCTCTTCCGGCTCATCCGATTCCACGACCCGGCGCATGTTCTGCACCACCTGCTCGGTCAGGTCGGCGGGGTTCACTTTTTTCTCCGCGATTTCGCGCAGGGCCACCACCGGGTTCTTGTCATTGTCCCGATCCACCAGCAGCGTGGCACCGCTGGAAATCTGCCGCGCGCGCTCGGCCGCATCCAGCACCAGTTCGAACCGGTTGGTGACCTTGTCAACGCAATCCTCGACCGTTACCCGTGCCATGCTCGCTCTCTCCCGATGGCCATGAAAAATAGCCACCCGCCGCGACCGCGCGAACCGGGTGGTGCACTTGTTTCAGGCCGCGTCTTATACAGAGTGACAGGGGCCGTGTAAAGGATCAAACGCCGTCGCACGGGTCGGGCGCTGTGGGGGGCACCGGGGGGGACCAGAGCGGCAGTCCCGCCCCGCCAAGGCGTGCCCACAGGCTTCGCACGCTACATTGCAGAACCGGGTGATGCCAGTGGGGCGCGATATCGAGCAACGGACACAGAACGAAATCGCGCCGGTGCGCGCGCGGGTGCGGCACGGTCAGACCCGGCAGCGGTGCCATCTCATCCGCGGCATCGGCGCGGGCCAGCCATGCCGCCCTGTCCGGCAGAATGGTCTGCCCCAGTGCGATCAGGTCCAGGTCCAGGGTCCGGGCGCCCCACCGGGTTTCACGCCGCCGCCCGAAACGGGCTTCCACCGCCAGCAGGCGTGCCATCAGGCTTTGTGCATCGAGGCCGCCCGACTCCAGCCGCAGGGCGAAATTGAGGAAATCAGGCTGGTCGGACGGCGGATAGGCGGCGCTGCGGTAAAAGCGGGACACCGCCTTCACGGGCAGCCCCGCCCGCTCAAGCGCCGCCGGAACCCGCGCCATGCGCACGGCCAGGTCTTCTCCCGGTGCCGACAGATTACCGCCCGCCGCCACCAGCACGGCACCGTCCCCGGTTTCAGGCGCATCACCAGCCATGTCCCTGTCCCCCGCCCTGCTCATGCCCGCTTCCTGATCGCACACCCTGCCTTTATCCGCCACGGGTGCAGAAAAAGATCGAATTTGAATACCCGTCTTTTATAATGGCCGGGCAAAACAGGAAACGACTTTGCCAGATGGTCGGCCAAGTCGCCCGCTTCAAAAGACTGTCTTGACCAGCCGACAAGCCGACCCCATTTTCGCCAAGGTCGTTTATTTTTAATTGAACCCAAAGATTGGATTAGCACCATGATTTTCTATCCCGAAGAGCGCCTGGCCCTGTTCATTGATGGCGCCAACCTGTATGCCACGGCCCGGTCCCTGGAAATGGAGATCGACTATAAAAGCCTGCGCAGTTATTTCGCCAAACAGGGGCGGCTGGTACGGGCCTTCTATTACACCGCCACGCTGGAGGATCAGGAATATTCGCCGCTCAGGCCCCTGATCGACTGGCTGGATTATAACGGCTTCACACTGGTGACCAAGCCGGTCAAGGAATTCACCGACGAAAATGGCCGCCGCAAGATCAAGGGCAATATGGACATCGAAATCGCGGTGGACATGCTCAACATCTCGGAAGCGGTGGATCATGTGGTGCTGTTCTCCGGGGACGGGGACTTCCGCCGCCTGCTGGAAGCGGTGCAGCGTCGCGGTGTGCGGGCGACCGTGGTGTCGTCCAACACCACCCAGCCGTCCATGATCGCGGACGAATTGCGCCGCCAGGCGGACCAGTTCATCGATCTGGACGAACTGCGCAGCATTGTGGGCCGCAAGGGCGCGCGCCGCCCGGCGCCGGAACCCACGGCGGAAGAGCTGGACACGCCGGAGGACGAGGACGAAACCTACTGATCCACCCACCCCCGGAACCCCCGATCCCGGAGCGTCTTCATGGCCCGCGCCGCCCAGCATTCCGGCCTGCCTTCGGTCGATGCGGATACGCCGCCCGACCCACCGGCGGACTGCCCGTTATGTCCCCGGCTGGTGGCCTTCCGACGGGACAATCAGGCACGGCACCCCGATTTCTTCAACGGGGCGGTGGGCAGTTTCGGCGACCCAAAGGGGCGCCTTCTGATCGTCGGGCTGGCGCCGGGCCTGAAAGGGGCCAACTGCACGGGACGCCCCTTTACGGGGGACTATGCCGGAGACCTTCTCTATGACTGCCTGAAGGCGGCGGGGCTGGCCAGCGGCGCCTATGCCCGCCGCCCCGATGACGGGCTGGCGCTTGCCGATACCATGGTGACCAATGCGGTGCGCTGCGTGCCACCGCAGAACAAGCCGGTGGGCGACGAAATCAACACCTGCCGCCCTTTCCTGCTGGCCCGGATGCGGGACATGCCGCACCTCACCACGCTTCTGGCGCTGGGCCGGATCGCCCATGAGACCCTGATCCGCGCCCTTGGCCTGCGGCAAAAGGATTACCCCTTTGGCCATAATGCCCGCCATGATCTGGGCGCGGTGACACTGGTGGATAGCTATCACTGCTCCCGCTACAATGTGAATACGGGCCGCATCACGCGGGACATGTTCATGGATGCCCTGGCCACCTGCCAAACGGCCATGACGGAAAGGGCCGCACCATAAAGGGAGCCCCGTGATGACGGACGACCACATTCAGACCGGTGACGAAATCACCGTCGCGGAAAGCGGTGTGATTTTCAGGCAGGGCGCGGAAAGCGATCAGGTCTATCTGATCATGGAAGGCTCGGTCAGCATATGGCACGAGTTGAAGGGCAGAAGCCACCGCGTCGCCACCCTCGGCAAGGGCGAAATCCTGGGCGAGATCAGCGCCATCGAGGAACGCCCCCATTCCGCCACCGCCATCGCCGCCAGTGACTGCCTTCTATACGCCATCCCCGTATCGGCCTTTCGCCGTAGTTTTGCCGATCCGCTGGTGCGCCATGTGGTCCACACACTCGCCGCGCGGCTGCGCAGCACCCTTCCCAATACGGAAGAAAACCGCAAGCCCGCCCCCGCAAACGCCCGCAAGGCCGGCGGCGGATCGGTGGAACACACCCCCTTCGAGCCGGGCGACGCACCGCCCCGCGCCACCCACCCCGACGCGGAACTGACCCTGGCGCCCGGTTCGGCGCTGACGGCGCAGCACATGCCGGACAGCCTTGAAATCGACCACCTGCCCTTCACGGTGGGCAACCGGGCCAATGGGGACGTGCAGGGGCTTTCCACCAATGCCCTGCTGTTGCCGCTGCCGGGCCACAGCGAACTGGCCCCACAGCATTTCCAGATCGTCCGACGGGATGGGCTTTATTGCCTTCGGGACATATCCGGCAAGCAGGGCACCATGCTTGAGGGCAGGCGCCTGAGCCGGTTTTCCGAGCACGCGGTGCACCGGCTCCACTTCGGGGAAAACACCATCACCGCGGGCGGGGCGGACAGCCCGATCCGCTTCACCCTGACCCTGACCGAACCCGGCCTCAAACAAAGCTGAACGGAAGGGCGCCTTAAGCGGCCCGGTTCAGGCGCGAAAACAGGGCGAGCAAAAAACAGGCAGGAGCGGCCTATCTGTAGTCCTTCATCAGGCGGGCCTTTTCGCGCTGCCAGTCCCGTTCCTTGATGGTCTCGCGCTTGTCCTGCTTGGTCTTGCCGCGAGCCACCCCCACAAGCACCTTGGCGATGCCGCGCCGGTTGAAGAAGATACGAAGCGGCACCAGTGTCATGCCCTTTTGCTGGGTCATGCCCATCAGGCGGCTGATTTCCCGCTTGTGAAGCAACAGCTTGCGCGGGCGGCGCGGGTCGTGATTTTCCCGGTTCCCGTGGGAGAATTCCGGGATATGGGCGTTGACAAGCCAGCCTTCCTCATTGCGAATTTCGGCATAGCTTTCCTGTATGTTGGCGCGGCCCGAACGAAGCGACTTCACTTCCGTGCCGGTCAGTTGCAGGCCGGCCTCCACCTCGTCCTCCACCTCATAGAGATGGCGCGCCTTGCGGTTCTTGGCCACGACGCCAAAACTGATCAGGCTGTTGCCTTTATCCTCCTTGCCGCGCTTGCTTGCCACAATGACCGTTCCTTTGCTTGCGTGGGTGCCGCTGCCGGGATCAGAAATCCGCCTGAGCGAGATCCGCGGCCGCAACGGCGGCTTCCACCAGCGTGCGCCCCTCCGCGCTCAGCGGCAGCAGGGGGCGGCGCACATAATCGTTCCCGATGCCGATCAGGCTGCACGCATATTTCACCGGCGCCGGGGACGGCTCCGAGAACATGGCCTTGTGCAGGTGGAACAGACGGTCCTGATAAAGCCGCGCGGTTTCATAGTCACCGTTCAGGCTGGCGGTCTGGAACTGGCTGCACAGGCGCGGCGCCACATTGGCCGTGACCGAAATACAGCCCTGCCCGCCCATGGCATTAAAGCCGAGCGCGGTGGCATCCTCCCCCGAAAGCTGCTGAAACTCCGGCCCCATGGCCAGCCGCTGGGCCGCCACCCGCTCCAGATTGCCGGTGGCGTCCTTGACCCCCACCACACGATCCAACTGGAACAGACGGGCCATGGTTTCCACCGACATATTGACCACGGAGCGGCCCGGATTGTTGTAGATCACGATGGGGATATCCACCGCGTCATGGATGGCGCGGTAATGCTCAAACAAGCCTTCCTGGGACGGCTTGTTGTAATAAGGCGTGATCACCAGCGCCCCGTCGGCACCGGCAGCGGCGGCATATTCGGTGAGCGTGATCGCTTCCCGCGTGGAATTGGAGCCGGAGCCCGCCAGCACCGGCACGCGGCCACCCGCCGCCTCGATCGCCAGATCGAGCAGCAGCTTGTGTTCAGTGTGGCTGATGGTGGGCGACTCGCCGGTCGTGCCCGCCGGCACGAGCCCGTGAGACCCCTCGCGGATCTGCCAGTCCACGAATTTCTGAAACAGGTCCCCATCCACTTCACCATCTTGCGTGAAAGGGGTGATCAGGGCAGGCAGCGATCCCTTGAACATGGCGCGATCCTCGACTGTTGAAGCGGTCCCAAGCAGGTACGGGCTTTCAGCCCCTACAAAGTGGCGCGCACCCTAACGCCGCCCCCCCGAAAGCGCAAGAGCCCGGCGACCCCGCCCCGGCGCATGAAACAGGGCAAGCTCGGTTGCGCATCGGGCATGACAGGAAAGAAGCACGCAAACCTTGCGCCGTGGCAAGCGGTCCAGTAACCAGAATTCAGGCCGTTGGTCGGGTCTTCAATCAGGTCATGGGCCAAACCCGGTTTGGCGGCGGCTAAAATGGCCGCCACATCACCACGGCGTGGAATGGAATGGGCTATGCGCAGCGCATCTTCTGGCAAAACACGTCTGATCCTGGCCGTTGCGGCCCTGGTCCTGGTTCTGGTGTCGCTTCTGCTGAACCAGACCGGCGCCTATCATGACGGCCTGCTGGCGCTGGCGCTGGCGCTGATCGCCACCTATACCGCCCTGCAATGGATGATTTCCCCGATCCAGGCCACGCCGCGCGGCTGGTATCTGGATATCAATCTGCTGCCCGACGCGGTGATCGTCACGGACGGCGACGACCGCGTTGTTGCCCGCAACCAGACCGCCACCAAACTGGTGGACAGCATCAAGGTGGGCGACCTGATCACGGAACGCTTCGGCGAATGGCATCAGAATCTGGTCAACCGGGATGATGCCGATGCGGTGCTTCATGCGGTACTGACCGGCGGTATGCAGAAATTCGGCGACAAGCTGGTGTTCGAGAACGGCCAGGTGGTGGAACGCTTCACCAACCTGTTCGACGAGGGGGAGGAGCGGCTCTGGATTCTGCGCGATGTGACCCATACCGAAATGGCCGAGAGCGACAGCGTGATGCACCAGAGCATGGTGGAGGCCGACGCCGCCCGCACGGCGGAAATGGCGGAACAGCTTTATATGGCCAAGGCCGAGCTGGAGAAAAAGCAGAAGGAACTGACCCGCCTGGCCAATACGGACCCGCTGACCGGGCTTTACAACCGCCGCCGCTTCATGGTGCTGGGTGAAGGCGTGGTACAATCGGCTCAGCGGGAGATATGGGTGCTGATGCTGGACATTGACAATTTCAAGAGCATCAACGACACCCACGGCCATGGTGCCGGCGATCAGGCCATCCGCGATGTGGCGGCCCTTCTGGAAGATCATGTCACCGGCCCCGGTTTCGCCGGACGCATGGGCGGGGAGGAATTCGCCCTGACCCTGCCGGACATGGACCGGGACAGCACTCTGACCCTCGCGGAAACACTGCGTCAGGCCGTGGCCGACCGGACCACCCGGTGCGAAACGGCGGAAATCCGCTTCACCACCAGTATCGGCATGGCCTGTGTGAAACCGGGGGAACAGACCCTTGAAGCAGCGCTGGACCGGGCGGATCAGGCCCTGTACGAAGCCAAACACGGGGGCCGGAACCGGGTGGTGATCAGAACCGAAAAACAACCGGGCACCGCCGCCCAGGGCCCCGCCTGAGGCCGCCGGGAACACCCGCATCTCACGACAGTTTGACCCGATCATCAGGGCTGCCGCGCCGAGCTTGTCTTGACTTGCCCCTGTGGGCGGTGGTCCCATATGGGAAAGGTGGTGGCCGCTTGTTCTGGCTGCCGTTCGGTTCGACCATGGAAAAAGGCCGCCCATGAATAACTTTCCTTTGGCTGAAGCCCCGCTTGGCGCCGCATCCAATGCCCCCTTGGCATCATGCCATCCGGGGCGGGCCACACGCCTGCTGTGCGCGGGCCTGATACTTGTTGCGGGCATGGCGCTGGCACCACAGGCGCCCGGCGCCCATGCCGACCAGGGCAGCGTCACGAAAGACGCGCCCGCCGACACGGCGGAAAACAACCTGCTGGCCGATGCCCGGAAAAGCGCCCGAATCGCGGGCAGCGCCCGCTATTGCGGCCTGGAGCCGGAGTTGATCGAGGAATATATCGTCAACACCGAGGCGCGGATCAAATCCCGCGCGCGCGACAATGTGGACCGGGTGCTTCTGGGGATCGAGTTCAAGAATATTCTGGCGGCATCCAGCATTCGGGAACCGACAGAAGGGTGCGAGGCCTTCACCCCCCGCTTCCGCAGGCTGGCCCGCCAGCCCTTCTAGATGCCGGACTGGCGAATGCGGGCGATATGATGCGGGCGGGCGCTAACCCCCTTTTAAGATGTGTACGCCAGACTGGGAGCGACATGGCCCGAATGGGCAGGGGATGGACGGACACGCAGTGATGAAAGGTGATCACGGGCAGACCATGACAGCAACCGGGCCAGAGCATAGCGCCGTTCGATCCGTCGCGGAGCGGGAAACCGCCCTTGACGGCGGAACGGGTATGCGCGCACCGCGCCGCCCTTTGGGGCCGGTGGCATGGCTGACGGTCGGCGCGCTGCTTCTGGCGTCCCTGTATCTGGCGCCGATGGCCCTGATCATGACCCCGCCCGCCACGGCAGTGGATGCACCGCCGCCCACCGTGAAAGCCGTGACCGATGGCGGGAACGACCCGTCCGGCGCCGCCCGGCTGGACTCTCCCGACACGCCCGACCCGGAAAGCCCCGAAAACCCGGACGGGGATACAGCGGACGAAAGCGCCGCTGAAAAGCCGGAAGCTTCGGACGATGGCGCACCGGGTGCGGATGATGAGGGCGGCACGGAACAGCCGGTCAAGGATGCCATCGCACTCGCCACCGAGGACTATGAGACGATTCCGGGCCTGTTCACCCTGTATCGCCACCCCCGCACGGGCAAGCTGTTGATGGAGGTGCGCGCCGATCAGTTGAACGAGGAATTCATCTATTTCTCCCACGTGATGAACGGCGTATCGGGCGGCAGCCGGTTTCGCGGCGAATATCGCCGGGAAAAGATCCTGGCCTTCCGCAAGGTCTATGACCGGCTGCAACTGGTGGCTCACAACACCAACCATTATTTCGACCCCGAAAGCGCCCTGTCCCGCGCGAAAGACGCCAATATCAACGACTCGATCCTTCTGGCGGAACGCATCATCGGCCAGACGGCGGACGGTGAACGCTTCCTGATCAAGGCCAATAACCTGTTCGCCTCGGAAGACCTGGAGCGCCTGAAGGAAAACCGCGGCTTCGGCTTCGGCTACAAGCTGGGCAAGCTGAGCCAGTCCCGCACCAGCATCGTTTCGGTGGACAATTACCCCGGCAATACGGGCGTGCTGGTGGACTATGTGTTTTCGGACAACGCCCCGGAGCAGCAGGGCAGCTTCGCCATAACAGACCCGCGCAATGTAACGGTCAGCGTGCGCCACACCCTGGTGCCGGTACCGGATAATGACTTCCAGCCCCGCATGGATGACCCGCGCGTGGGGTATTTCCTGTCCTATATGAACGACATGACCGCCGTGGACGCCACCCCCTGGCGGGACATGATCCACCGCTGGCACCTGGTGAAAAAAGACCCGGATGCCGCCTTGAGCCCCCCTACCGAGCCGATCGTGTGGTGGATCGAAAACACCACCCCGAAACCGCTGCGCCCGATCATCCGCAAGGCGGTGCTGGCCTGGAACAAGGCGTTCGAGGCGGCGGGCTTCCGCGATGTAATTGAAGTGCGCCAGCAGCCTGATGACGCGGAATGGGACGCGGGCGACATCCGCTATAATGTGATCCGCTGGGCATCCAGCCCCAACCCCGCCTTTGCCGGATACGGGCCAAGCTTCGTCAATCCGCGCACCGGGCAGATTCTGGGCGCGGATATCATGCTGGAATATTCCTTCCTGCGCGGCAGCCTGCTGGAAGCCAAGATATTCAACGGCGCGGCGCTGTCGCTGCCGGGCGCGGATGCACGCGCCACCCCCCTGCCCCCGGTGGACCGCCAATGGGACGTGCCCGCGCTGGACCCGGCCAACCGTGCCGCCAATGCCCGTAGCCGCGAGCAGCGGGAGGGGCGGCCACAACCGCGTGGCTGGCACCTGGCCAGCGAAGGGGCGCGGTGCAGTGCCGCCGGGGCCATGCAGTTCAACACCATGCTGGGCACCGCGCTATCACAGGTGTTCGACCGGGCGCCGGAACAGCGCCGCCGCCTGATCGAGGAAGCGGTCTATTTCCTCGTCATGCACGAAATGGGGCACACGCTGGGCCTGTCGCACAACATGATGGCCACCCAGGCACGGGATTATGATTCCGCCCATGGCAAAGCCGGGGATCAACCGGCCCTGATCGGCTCGGTCATGGACTATCCGGCGGTGAATTTCGCCCCTGAAGGCCGTGATCAGGGCCGCTTCTTTGCCACCGCGCCGGGGCCTTATGACCGCTGGGCCATCGCCTTTGGCTATGATCCGGCCCTGAGCGACGGGTCAGAGCGGGCGGACCATCTGGCCCGCTCCACCGAAAAAGGGCTGGCTTTTGGCAATGATGCGGACGACATGCGCGTGCCTGGCAAGGGCATCGACCCGCGCATCAATGTTTTCGACTTCTCGGACGATGCCATCCGCTATGCCGCCGACCGGCTGACCCTTGCCCGCAAGGCGCTGAACCGCATGGCCGACCGCTTTACCAAACCGGGGGAAAGCCATCAGGCGGTGCGCAATGCCTATCTGTTCGTCACGGCGGACATGCTGTGGCAGGCCCGCGTGGTGTCGCGCTATGTGGGCGGCATCTATACCGATCGGGCGGTGGTGGGCCAGAAAGGGGCGGATGCGCCCTATCGCCCGGTGCCGGTGGCGCAGCAGAAACGCGCCATGGACCTGCTGGCCGATCATATCTTCGCGCCGGACGCCTTCCAGATACCGGCGGAGCTGGCCCGTCGCCTTGCGCCGCAGCGGCGCGGCCTGTTCACCTATGCCACCAATGAAGACCCCAAGATCCATGCCCGCACGGTGGCCATTCAGGCGGATATCCTGGCCCATCTGCTGCATCCGCTGACCCTGATGCGGATGACGGATACCCGGCTTTACGGCAATGACTACAGCGTCACAGCCATGATGACCCGCCTGACGGACGCCCTGTTCCGCGCCGACCGGCGGGGTGACGTGAACAGCTTCCGTCAGGAAATCCAGGTCTATTATGTGGAAAAGCTGGCCAGCTTAGTGGATGACAGCCGCTACGACTATGTGGCCCGCTCCAACGCCATTGCCCGGCTGAAGGATATCAGGCGCACACTGGATCGCTGGCGCGGCGGCGATGAAACCCGCGCCCACCGGGAGCATCTGATCATGCTGATAGAACGGGCCTTTGAAAAGCCGCGCCAGCAAAACCTGATCATCTCCCGCTAGCCGCGCATTTTACGCCCGACTTCTTGACGCCCGAAATCTGGCCGGCATCTGGCCGACATCCAGTCGGCGTCTGGCCGGGGCGGGGGCGCGCCATCACCGCACATAAGACGCGCCATTGATATCGAAGGTGCTGCCGGTGGCATTATCCACCCGCCCGCTCAGCAGGAAAGCCACCATATGGGCGATCTCTTCCGGCTCGCAGGGGCTGCCCGTGGGGATTTCAGCCAGCATGTGTTCATTGCCCGGCGCGAACGCCTTGGCGGCCATGTCCGTGCGCACCCAGCCCGGCGCAACAGTGAAGGCCCGAATGCCTTGCGGGCCATAGCCGCGGGCGATGGATTTCATCATGGAGACCAGCGCCGCCTTGCTGGCGCCGTAATGGATGGCATCCGTGGTGTCGCCGCGCGCCGCCGCCCGGCTGGACAGGGTGACAAGCCGCCCGCGCACGCCTCCCTCAGGCCCGTTCGCGGCCAGCCAGTCATTGATCGCGGCCCGGCTCAGATCGGCCACCGCCTGCACATTCACCTGCATCACCTGTTGCCAGTGCGCCGCCCATGTGGCCTCGTCACACTGGTCCGCTTCAAGCGGCGTGGACGGCATGATGGCGGCATTGTGCACCACCGCGTCGATGGGCCCCGCCGCGTCCCGCACGGCACGCCACAATGCCCGCCCGGCCCCCGGTTCACCCAGATCACACGCCAGCGCGGAAAGCGCCCCACCTGCCTGCGCAAGTGGGTCGGCCTGCGCAAGGCGGCCCGGCGCGCTGTTATAGGTGGCCACCACGCGGGCCCCCTCGGCCAGCAGATGGTCCACGATGGCGGCTCCAATGCCGCGCGATCCCCCGGTAACGAGTATGGTCTGGCCGGACAGGCTTCTGGTCATGGCTGGCGTTCCCCCGATGCACGCTGTTGTCCGCCAGACGGTGCCCGGAACACACCGCCCCGGTCAAGCGGGCACCGTGTGGGCTCCCCCTTGGCAACGCCCGCCACGCCTGCCCCACGCAGAACGCCAAAAACCGGCCATCAATGCCGGGCTTTCCATTCCCGCGCGGCCCGTTGGGCGTGGGCGATTTCCTGTGGGCTCATCTCCCGTGCCAGATCGGCCCGATCCGCCATGGCCCGCGGCACGCCATTGATGGCGGCCAGATTCAGCCATTTATGAGCTTCCACATAGTCCCGGTTCACATGGTAGCCGGTGGAATAGAACAGGCCGAGATTGTACAGGGCCTGCGCATCCCCCCGTTCAGCCGCCATGATGGCGCGCTGCGTGGCTTTGCGTGTTGTCTTGTCTTCCTGCCCCATCGGGCCCTCCTGTTTCTGACCGTTAAAGCACGACCAAAAGGGCTGACGGCAGGGTGTGGGCGGACAGTCTTCTTGCGGACAAACCGTTGGCGCACAGCATAGCAGCCCGCCCCCCGGCACAGAAGCCCCGTTGCCCGCAAAACGCGATCACATTTTCACACCGAACCCAAGGCCCCCCGGCAACCACTGCTGGCGACAGGGGCTGCTTCCATGGCATGATCAACGCACCGGGCGATGATGCCCATAAAGGGATGAGTGGCGGCGCCGGATATGGCATGATTAACCCGTCATTCATGGTGCTTCACCAGACTCATATGTATGACTGGCCGTTATTGCGATCCCGCAGCGAAGCGGTGACAATCCCCCGCCGTGCGGAGATGCCGCAAAATCGCCGCAAAATCTGCCAACCATCAGCCTTGTGCATCTGAGCAACGGAGACCCGCCATGCCGTTTGATTCCCCCCTTTCCCCCGCCCGCCCCATCACCACCGACCAGTCAGGGCGCAAGGAAAAGGCCAAGGCCCGCGCTTTGCTGATCCCGGCACTCTGCCTGCTGGGGCTCACCACCGCCGCCTGCACACAGGCGCAATCCCCTGGCCGGGTGGAAAGCCACGCGGTGGGCGAGGCACGCCGCGCCCAGAAGGGCG
The DNA here is from genome assembly GCF_037658235.1 of Yunchengibacter salinarum. NCBI lineage: Bacteria > Pseudomonadati > Pseudomonadota > Alphaproteobacteria > Kordiimonadales > Kordiimonadaceae > Yunchengibacter > Yunchengibacter salinarum. Next base: position 127,742 of record NZ_JBBJLN010000009.1, read on the forward strand.
TGATCGAAAATGTGCGCTTCGTCACCATTGAAAACAGGGGCAAGGTGGGCACCGTGGCAGGCGCGGGCATCGGGGCGGCGGCTGGCTCCACCGTCGGTAACGGGGCCGAGGGTGTGATCGGCGCCATTGCCGGGGCCCTTATCGGGGGCGCGGTGGGGCGCGGCGTTGACAAGGGCAGCAGCCGGCGCCGGGGTGTGGAATATGTGATCCGCATGGACAGCGGCGATCTGGTCAGCATCGTACAGATGGAAGATACACCGCTGGCCGTGGGCAGCCCGGTGATCGTCACCTTCGGGCGGGACCAGACCCGCGTGACATTCGATGCCCAGGCAGCCCTTCCCTATCGCCAGACCAACGACACACCGCCACCGGATGCGGCGGTGAATGACCGCGACGCCGATTACAAAAACTAGGGCATACCATATGGAAAACCCGGTCGCACGCATGGCACGCCACCGGGTTCATCGGCTGAAAGTTCACGGCACTTTAACGGGTGCGCCGCCTAACGGTCGCGCCCGCCGGTGCCCTCATCATCCCCATCACTTTCAGGCGCGTTCTCGTTCTCAGGTGCTTTTTCATCCCCGGCGCGCGGCTCTTCCCCGGCACGGCGGGTACACACATAATTGCGCCCGATGAACTCATAGGCCAGGCACCGCCCGCGGTCCTGTTCCAGATCCCGCGCGGTCTGCCCGGCCCGGCTCGCGGGCGGTTGATAGCTGCCATCCCTTTCGTGAACATAGGCGCCGCTGTCGGTGAAGCGGCTGTAATAGGCACCGTCGCGCCGTGCCCCTTCATGGGCGGCGCGGCGCTCGCCCCCTCTCGCCCGGTCAGTCAGGGCCACCCCGGCCATGGCACCTCCCACGGCGCCAATCGCGGCCCCGGTGGCGCGGTTTTGACCACCATCGATCTCGGCCCCCAGAATACCGCCGACAACGGCCCCGGCCAGGCCCCCGGCCACGGAACTTGAGCCGCTGAACGCATGGCCGCCGCCATAGCTGCCGCCATACCCGCCAGCTCCGCGGCTGTGCGGGCTTACATAGCGGTGATGCCACAGCCGATCCGCATAATGACGATTGGATGCAAACCGTTCCAGTTGGTGACGGCGCAGCGCGTAATGGGATCTGCTACGGTACGGGCTGTAAAAAGGCCGGTAGAAGCCACGATGGCCGTACAGACCGCGATGGCCGTACAGGCCGCGGCCCAAAAAGCGGCCATGATGCCGGGCGCCGAAACCAACCCCCACGGACACATGACCGCGCGAATAATAGCCGTGTCCATTGAACGGCCCGGCCTTCGCCGCGGGCACCGCAAGCATCAGGCCGCAGGCCGCCAGCCCCGCCAGAAACAGCGAATGCCACCGCACCCGCTGCGTGGTCTGTGCGAAATGGGTCATGGGCTCTCTCCTTTTCAGGCTCATTGTGCCAATACGGCGCTGAACCATGCCTGAACAATGCGCCCCTTGCGCAAGGATCACTGGTGCGGCGGGCCGATCACACCGCCCGCCACGGCCCCGCCGGACAAGGCACCGCCGGTCCCCGCCGTCGGGTCCGTCAGCGGCACACCCACCAACACGGCCACCGGCAGTTGGCGGCCTTCCCGCGCCGCCCTGCGGGCCGCCTTTTCATACGCCTTTTGCTGCGCCGGGTCCGGCGGGCTGCCGCCAAGCACCGCGCCCAGCGCGCCAAATGCCACGGCGCCCGGCGCATCGGCCACGGCCTCCCCGATCACCGCCCCGGCGATACCGCCCAGAATCCGGCCCACCGTCTTGTTATAGCGCGGCTTGAACGGGGCGCCCGCCTCCGGCGGTGGCAGGCGGGCATAATCCGGCACGTCCGGCGCCCGGCGCGGACAGCCGCGCGGGCAATGCCCCATGGCCACCATGTCCGGCCCGGTCACGGGAACCGGGCCCGGCAACGCTGGCCGCGACCCGTCATCGGCCCGGCCTGGCAGGCCAGCCAGCATCAACGCCCCCAGGACCGCCCCCAAAAAAAACGCGATCAGGCCAAAAAACCGGCATGGGCCGGGCACCCTGCGGGCTGGACCTTTTTCAAGCCGTCTCATACGCTTTCTCCATAGTCACCCGTCAGATAGTGTTCAGCCCGATTATGACCATACTGCGACAACCCATCCCTGCACAGCCTGAACATCCTGTCTGTCACATCCGCCGCGCGCGCCCGGCTGACGCCCGCGCCGTTATCGCCCTTCAGAAGGTCCAATTCACCGCTTCCCGCCATCTCAATACCGAACCGGACGAGTTCCGCCCCCGCCTTTGGCGCACCATGCGGCGGCTCGGCCTGAGCCAGGTCACCGACACCCGGCCCGTCTTTCTGGCCGAAAAGGCGCCGGGGGGCGCCTTGATCGGCCTGCTGGAAAGCTTTCACGACCCCCGAAGCCGCCTGCGACACAGCCTGTCTTTCATGCTGGGGGTGCATCCCCGCTGGCAGGGGCGCGGCGTGGGCGGCGCGCTGCTGGACCGCCTGATCAGCCATGTGCGCGACCATCCCGCGCTGGAAAGGATTGAATTGCATGTCCACAGCGACAATGATGTGGCGCAGCGGCTCTATCATGGCCGGGGTTTCCGGCTGGAAGGGCGACGGCAGGCGGCGGTACGCTTTGCCGATGGCCGCGTGGTGGACGACCTGATCCTGGCCCTCTGGCCCGGTGGGGCACCCCCGGCGCGGCCCGGCCCATGACCCGCCGCCACTGCAAAAGGGGGGAGACATGAATCAATCCGTCAAGCGCCGCAGTCCCGCGGCCTGGTTTCTGATCATCGTTGCCATAGCGGTGCTTGTGGGCGTCGGTCTGTGGTTGTGGGTCCAGATGAACCCGTTGACCGCCATGCGCCTGGCCTATCTGCCGGACGGCGCCATCGCCGAGGAGGAAATGGCCCCGGCCCCCGATTACGCCGCGCAGGCGGCCTGGGCAGCCCGGCCCGGCATGGAAAGTCCGGCCACGGAAATCCCCGAAGGCACCGCCAGAACCGCCGTGGTCCCGGCGGCGGACGTGTTCTACATTCACCCCACCACCTATCTGAAGGATGACCGCTGGAACGCACCACTGGACGACCGGGACGCCAACCGGTGGCTGAACCGCCTGGTGCTGCGCCATCAGGCCAGCGCCTTCAATCTGGCGGGCCGTGTGTTTGTGCCGCGATACCGCCAGGCGGTGTTCGGCGCCTTTCTGGACGACAGCGGCCAGGGCGGTCAGGCGATCATGAACGCCTACCCGGACGTGGCGCGCGCCTTTGATCATTTCATCGAAAAGGAAGCGGGCGACCGGCCCATCATACTGGCGGGCCATAGTCAGGGGGCCATGCATCTCAAGCGCCTTCTGGCCGAAAAGGTGGTCGGCACGAAGCTGATGGATCGGCTGGTGGCGGCCTATGCCATCGGCGATACGGTCAGCGTGGAACGGGATGTGGGCGCCCTTGAAGGCATCGATGTGTGCACCGGCCCCACGGATACCGGCTGTCTGGTCAGTTGGCTGACCTTCGCACCGGACGGCGACCCGTCCATGCTGCTGGACTTTTTCAACGCCACGCCGGGGCTGGACGGGGCGAAGCGCGCGGGCAGCACCCTGCTGTGCACCAATCCGCTGACCTTCACGCCCGGCGGCGCGGCGGAAAAGGATGCCAACCGGGGCGCCATCGCCCTTGACATGGACAGTGACCGCCTTGGCCCGCCGGTCGAGGGGTACACCGGCGCCCGCTGCGGCGACGACGGCATCCTGTATCTGACACGGGCGCCGGGCGATGCCTGGCAGGATTATGTGATGCCGGGCGGCAATTTCCACGTCTATGACATCAACCTGTTCTATATGAACCTGCGCGCCAATGCCGTCAGCCGGGTGCAGGCATGGACGGCGGCGGCCACCCCCCAGGGGGAAAACGCCGACCAGAAAGGCCCCGACGCACCATGAGCGAAACCTATGCCCAAACGGACCTGGCCGGTTTTCTGGCCGCCATCGGGCGCCCGTGCCGCCTGATCGGGCTGGACCCCGGCACAAAGACCATCGGGGTGGCCCTGTCAGACCGGATGCGCACCGTGGCCACCCCCACCGAGGTGATCCGCCGCACCAAGTTCCAAAAGGATGCCGCCCGGCTGAAAACCCTGATGGACACGCACGAGGTGGGCGGGGTCGTCATTGGCTGGCCGGTCAATATGGATGGCAGCGAGGGGCCGCGCTGCCAGTCGGTCGGGGCCTTTGCGGACAATCTGAAAGGGGTGGTGGACCTGCCCCGCCTGTTATGGGATGAACGGCTGTCCACCGCGGCTGTGGAGCGCACCCTGCTGGACGCGGACAGCAGCCGCGCCCGCCGCGCCGAGGTGGTGGACAAGATGGCCGCCGCCTATATCCTGCAAGGCGCGCTGGACGCCCTGGCCCGCGCCTGAGTGCGCGCCCGCCAACATGGGAGAACGAGACCCGCATGACCAGTGACCCGCCCCACACGCCCGCCCCTTCCGAAACGGCCCACATGGCCGCCTTTCCCCGCGCCCATGTGGCACCGCCTTCCGGCCAGCTCTACCCGGATCGGGACCTGCTGGGCATCTGGGGCATGGACCCGACCGCCGTTCAGCACATCCTCGACACTGCCGAGGGCTATGCCGAACAGAACCGCAGCGCGCGCAAGACCAGCACGCTGCTGGCGGGCCTGACCCAGATCAATCTGTTCTTCGAGAATTCCACCCGCACATTGATGAGCTTCGAACTGGCGGGCAAGCGGCTGGGCATGGACACCATCTCGCTATCCACCGGCACATCCTCCATCAAGAAAGGGGAAACCCTGCTGGATACCGCCGCCACGCTCAATGCCATGCGGCCCGACGTGATCTGCATTCGCCACGGCGACAGCGGCGCGGTGAAACTGCTGGCGGACAAGGTGGACTGCGCCGTCGTCAATGCGGGCGACGGGCGCCATGAACACCCCACCCAGGCGCTTCTGGACGCCCTGACCATCCGCCGCCGCAAGGGCCGCCTGCACGGCCTGACCGTGGTGATTTCCGGTGATATCGCCCACAGCCGGGTGGCCCGGTCCAATATTTATCTGCTTCATGCCATGGGGGCGCGGGTACGCCTTGTGGCGCCGCCCACCCTGTTGCCGCGCGACGTGGAAAGCCTTGGTGTTGAGGTGGAAACCCGCATGGACACGGGCCTGAAGGGCGCCGATGTGGTGATGATGCTGCGCCTTCAGCAGGAACGGATGCAGGGGGCCTTCCTGCCGTCCTTGCGCGAATATTACCAGTTCTGGGGCCTGACGGCCCAGCGGCTGCAACTGGCGGCGGACGATGTGCTGGTGATGCATCCGGGGCCCATGAACAGGGGCGTGGAGATCGACTCCACCGTGGCCGACGACCTGGCCCGATCCGCCATACAGGAACAGGTGGAAATGGGCGTGGCGGTGCGCATGGCGGTGCTGGACATCCTCACCCGCCCCCTGCGCACCCCCGCCGACGGGCCGGAGGACGCGGCATGACCCTGACAGCCTATGTGAATGCCCGCCTGATGGACCCCCTGAGTGGACGGGACGAAACCGGCGCCCTGCTGGTCAACGGCCCGGAAATCGCCGCGCTCGGCGCCGATGCGGGGATACCGGAAAATGCCGCCCGCGTGGATTGCCGCGGCAAGGTGCTGGCCCCCGGCTTCATCGACATGCGTGCCCACCGGGTGGAATGGGAAGCCGCCGCCGCCGGGGGCATCACCACCATTGTGCTGCAACCGGACCAGACCACCATCATCGATGCGGATGCCGCGGTGGAACGTATTCGCAGCCGCGCGGCGGCCCGCTCCACCATCAGGGTCTATCCCATGGGGGCCGCCACCAAGGGTCTGAAAGGCCGGGAAATCGCGGAAATCGGCCAGATGCAGGCAAGCGGAGCGGTCGCCTTCACCGATTGCCGCCAGCCCGTGGCCGATGCCCGCGTTATGCGGCGCCTGCTGGAATATGCCAGCTTTTTCGATGCGCTGGTGGTGCAGTTCCCGCAGGAACCCAGCCTGGCCGAAGGGGGCTCCGTCCATGAAGGGGAAATCGCCACCCGGCTTGGGCTGGCCGGCATCCCCGTGGCGGCGGAAGTCATCCAGATCGAACGGGATGCCCGGCTCGCCCTGCTCACGGGGGCGCGGCTGCATTTCGCGCTGGTGTCCAGCCGGGAAGGGCTGGAAGCCGTGCGCCGGGCGCGGGCCGCCGGGGCGCGGGTCACCTGCTCGGTGGCGCCGCATTATCTGCACCTGAACGCCAATGCGGTGGAAGGCTTCAAGACCTTTGCCCGCGTCAGCCCGCCACTGCGGGAGGAATCCGACCGCCGGGCCCTGATCGCCGGACTGGCGGACGGCACCATCGATACGCTGGTCAGCGACCATGACCCCCAGAGCGAGGACAGCAAGCGCCTGCCCTTCGAGCAGGCGGCCTTCGGCGTGCTGAGTTTTGAAACCATGCTGCCGCTGGCGCTGGGCGCGGTTCATGCGGGCCATCTGGACCTGATGCGGCTGCTGGACAGCCTGACCGCCGCCCCGGCCCGCCTGCTGGGCCTGCCCGGCGGCCATCTGGCCCCCGGCGCCCCCGCCGACCTGGTGCTGTTCGACCCGGACAAGCCCTGGCGGGTGGATCGGTTCAACATGCGCGCGGGCACCCGGAACACCCCGTTCGACACCCTGCCGGTTCAAGGCCGGGTCTTGCGCACCGTGGTGAATGGCGCCACCGTGTTCGATGCGGCGGCCACCACGCCGCGCCAAGGAAAGGCATGACCATGGCAGAGCCCATGACTTTCATCCCCGTTCTGCTGGCGGCCTATCTGCTGGGCAGCGTGCCCTTTGGCCTGGTGCTGACCCGGCTGGCCGGGCTGGGCGACATCAGGGATATCGGGTCCGGTAATATCGGCGCCACCAATGTGCTGCGCACGGGCCGCAAGGATCTGGCGGCGGCCACCCTGTTGCTGGATATCGGCAAGGGCGCGATCGCGGTGCTGGCCACGCGCCATCTGGTGGGGGGCGGCGATCTGCCCGCACTGGCCGGGGCGGCGGCGTTTCTGGGCCATTGCTACCCGGTTTTTCTGGCGTTTCGCGGCGGCAAGGGGGTGGCCACCTTTCTGGGCACACTGGTGGCCATCAACCCGGCGCTGGGGGCGCTGACCGGCGCCGTATGGCTGGTCGTCGCCCTGCTGTTCCGCATGTCGTCGCTGGCGGCGCTGATGGCGGCGCTGGCGGCCCCGGTGGTGGCGCATTTCCTGTACCGGCCCAATCTGTGGCTGATCGTGGGCGCCATGACGGCCCTGATCTATCTGCGCCACCGGGACAATATCGCCCGCATCATGGCGGGCACCGAGCCGAAGATCGGCGCGAAGGACAAAAGCACCGGCTGAGGCCGCTTGCATCTTGACAACCCCTGCGCGCCGGGCCAACGTCCGCCCATGCAGTTCCATATGGGTTTCGAGTCCATGGACGCAGAGGAGCGTTTGGCCCGCCTGCGTCTGATCCGCACGGACTCCGTCGGTCCGATCACCTTCCGCCATCTGCTGGCACGCTATGGCAGCGCGCGTGCCGCGCTGGATGCCGTGCCCGCTTTGGCTGCCCGTGGTGGCCGCAAGGCACCGCCCCGCATCCCCGATACCCGCAGCGTGAAACAGGAGCTGTCCCGGCTGAGCGCCCTCGGCGGCACGGACCTGCATTTGGGCGACAGCGCCTATCCCGCCGCCCTCGCGGCGGTGGAGGATGCGCCGCCGGTGCTGTTCGTGCTGGGCCACCCCCATCTTCTGGAAAAGACCTGCGTGGGGCTGGTGGGGGCGCGCAATGCCTCCGCCGCCGGGCAGAAAATGGCCGCCACCCTCGCCGCCGGGCTGGCGGAAGCGGGCATGATCGTGGTGTCCGGCCTGGCCCGCGGCATTGACAGCGCCGCCCATCATGCCGCGCTGGATGGTGGCACCGTGGCCTGCGTGGCGGGCGGCGTGGATGTGGTCTATCCCCGTGAAAATCAGGTCCTGTTCGATGCCATGACCCGGCAGGGCGCGGTGGTTTCGGAAATGCCCATGGGCACCCGCCCGCAAGCGCGCCACTTTCCGCGCCGCAACCGGCTGATTTCCGGGCTTTCCCGTGGCATTGTGGTGATCGAGGCGGCGGAGCGCTCCGGCTCGCTGATCACCGCGCGGCTGGCCGGGGAGCAGGGCCGGGACGTTTTCGCCGTACCCGGTTCCCCGCTGGACCCGCGCGCCCGTGGCACCAACCGGCTGATCAGCGAGGGCGCCACGCTGGTCCAGACGGTGGACGACATCGTGGAGGCCCTCGCCGCATCAGGCCCCGCCCCCTTTGAGGAGGGGGAGGATCTGCCGCTGTTCCGCACCGCTGCCACCGCGACCGAAAGCGATGCCCCGGAATGCGATGAAAGGGCGCGCGAGGTGATCGCCGGTCTGATCAGCCCCAGCCCCACCCCGCTGGACGAGCTTATCCGCCTGAGCGGGCTGCCCGCGGGGGCCGTTCAGGGCGCGGTTCTGGAGCTGGAACTGGCGGGCCTGGCGGAGCGTTTGCCCGGTGGCCGGGTGGCCGGAACGGGCTAGCCGACCATAAGAAGGCATTGCAAAAGGCGGAATGGACCACTAGGTGATTGGAACAGCCCTGCCCATGCTAGCAAGGGCACCGATCCCGCACCGGATCTCCAGACAGCAGGACCGCTATATGAACGTCGTTATCGTGGAATCCCCGGCCAAGGCCAAAACCATCAATAAATATCTGGGGTCCGATTATACGGTTCTCGCCAGTTTCGGCCATGTGCGCGATCTGCCCCAGAAAGATGGCGCGGTGAACCCCGATGACGATTTCGCCATGGACTGGGAAACGGATCGGGACTCGGAAAAGCGCCTGAAGGATATTGCCGCCGCCGTGCGCAATGCGGATCGCCTGTATCTGGCCACTGACCCCGACCGGGAGGGGGAGGCGATTTCCTGGCATGTGCTGGAAGTGCTGTCGAAAAAGCGCGCCCTGAAAGGGGTGGACGTGAAGCGGGTGGTGTTCAACGAAATCACCAAGTCCGCCATTCTCAAGGCCATGGGCCAGCCGCGCGACCTGGATGACGAACTGATTCACGCCTATCTGGCCCGGCGCGCGCTGGATTATCTGGTGGGCTTCACCCTGTCGCCCGTGCTATGGCGCAAGCTGCCGGGGGCGCGCTCCGCCGGACGGGTGCAAAGCGTGGCGCTCCGCCTGGTGTGTGAGCGGGAGCGGGAAATCGAAGCCTTCACCCCGCAGGAATACTGGACCGTGGAAGCGGCGCTGAAAAGCGCGGGCGGGCAGCCGTTCAAGGGTCGGCTGGCCGTGCTTGAAGGCAAAAAACTGAAAAAGATGGACCTGAGCGGCGAAGCGGCGGCCAAGGCGGCGGCAAAGCGCCTGGAAACCGGGCCGCTGACCGTGCGTTCGGTGGAAAAGAAACCCACAAAGCGCCACCCGCAGCCGCCCTTCACCACATCCACCCTGCAACAGGAAGCGGCGCGCAAGCTGGGCTTTACCGCCACCCGCACCATGCAGGTGGCGCAGAAACTTTATGAAGGCAAGGAACTGGGCGGCGAGGTCACGGGCCTGATCACCTATATGCGGACGGATGGCGTGACCATTGCGGGGGAAGCGCTGGCCGCCACCCGATCCATGGTGGAGGAACGCTTCGGCCCGGACTATCTGCCCGATGCGCCGCGCGCCTACAAGACCAAGGCCAAAAACGCGCAGGAAGCCCACGAGGCGATTCGCCCCACCAGCCCGAAACGCAAGCCGGGTGGGCTGAAAAACGCGCTGACGGACGAGGAATACAAGCTGTACGACCTGATCTGGAAGCGCACCGTCGCCAGCCAGATGGAAAGCGCCCGGCTGGAAAGCACAAGCGTGGCCATCGCCAATGGCGACGGCACGGCGGAACTGAAAGCCACCGGCAGCGTGATCACCTTTGACGGCTTCATGACGCTGTATATGGAAGGCAAGGACGATGAGGGCGACGATGACGAAGCCCGCCTGCCCCGGCTGAGCGAGGGTGAGACGATCACCGCCACCGCCATCACGCCGGAACAGCATTTCACCGCGCCGCCGCCCCGCTATACGGAGGCGAGCCTGGTACGCAAGCTGGAAGAACTGGGCATTGGCCGTCCCAGCACCTATGCCGCCATTCTCACCAAGCTGAGGGACCGGGACTATGTGAGCATGGACCGCAAGCGCTTCGTGCCTGCGGACAAGGGGCGTCTGGTCACCAATTTCCTGGAGAAGTTTTTCGCCCGCTATGTGGAATATGACTTCACCGCCAGCCTTGAAGAGCAACTGGACAGGGTGTCCGCCGGAGACGTGGACTGGAAGGCCCTGCTCAGGGATTTCTGGCACGAATTCAAGCCCCGCGCCGAGGAAGTGAAGGCCAAGCGCAACGCCGAAATCATCGATGTGCTGGACGAGATGATGGGCCCCGCCATGTTCCCGCCGCGCGAAGATGGCAGCGACCCGCGCACCTGCCCCAAGGATGGCGGGCGGCTGGGCCTGAAGCTCAGCCGCAACGGCCCGTTCATCGGCTGCGGCAATTATCCCGACTGCACCTATACACGCCCCTTCGGCACGGGGGAGGACGCCGATGCCGCGCCCGATGGGCCTATGGAACTGGGCACGGACCCGGACAGCGGCGAAATGGTCACCCTGCGCACCGGGCGCTTCGGGCCTTATGTGCAACTGGGCGAAGCCGTCAAGGGCGCCAAGCCGAAGCGCGGCAGCATCCCCAAGGACTGGGACCCGGCCACGCTGGATCTGGAAAAGGCGCTGGCCCTTCTGCGCCTGCCGCGCACCGTGGGCACCCACCCCGAAGACGGGGAGCCCATCACCGCCGCCATTGGCCGGTTCGGCCCCTATGTGAAACACAAGTCCACCTATGCGAATTTGCCCACCGTTGACGATGTGTTTACTGTGGGCCTGAACCATGCCGTAACGCTGATCGCGGACAAGGCGGCCAGGCGCGGCGGCAACAAGCGCATCCTGAAGGAACTGGGCGAACACCCGGAAAAGGGCGGCCCCGTATCGGTGATGGATGGTCGCTATGGGCCTTATGTGAATCACAAGCGGACCAATGCCACCCTGCCCAAGGACCAGAAGCCGGAAGATGTGACACTGGAAGACGCCATCACCATGCTGGCGGAAAAGGCGGCCAAGGGCAGCGGCAAAAAGGCCCCCGCGAAAAAGACTCCGGCGAAAAGCGCCGCGAAGAAAACCAGCGCGAAGAAGGCCCCGGCAAAAAAGGCCCCGGCGCGGAAGAGCACCGCCAGCAAGGATGCCGGCAACAAATCCAGCGAAGGCTGACATCCGCCAGGCGGAAAAGGAGCCATTTTGGCGAAGGACAAGAAGACCGCGAAAACGCCCGACAAGCAGGCCATCCTTGATTACGTCTCCAAGGCGGACGGCAAGGTGACCAAGCGCGATATTGCCCGCCATTTCGGTGTCAAGGGGCCGGACAAGGTCCAGTTGAAGAAAACGCTGCGTCAGCTCAAGGATGACGGGCTTCTGGCGCAGGATCATCACCGCGCCCTGCGCCCCGCCGACCAGTTGCCTGCCGTGCAGGTGGTGGAATTCGCCGGGCTGGACGAAGACGGCGAAGCGCTGGTACGCCCCAGCCGCTGGGACGGCGACGGCGACCCGCCCACCATTTATCTGCGGGAAGACAGGCGCGGGCGATCCGGCGCGCTCGGCCCCGGCGAACGGGGGCTGGCCCGCCTGACCCTGCTGGACGGCGACCCGCCCAGCTATCGCGCCAGACTGATGAAAAAGTTTGACCGCACCCCGTCACAGGTGCTGGGCGTGTTCCAGGGCCATCAGGACGGTGGGCGCATTCTGCCCGCCGACAAGAAGGACCGGGACGAATATCTGGTGCTGGCAGAGGATGTGCACGGCGCCCGCCACGGCGAACTGGTGCTGGCGGACGTAAAAGGCGGCCGCAAGCGCATGGGGCTGAAACAGGCGGTGGTGAAAACCCGCATGGGCAATGTGTCGGACGCCCGGTCCATCTCCATGATCGCCATTCACGCCCATGATATCCCGCACGAATTTCCAGACAGGGTGATCGCCGCGGCGGAAGCGGCCAAGCCGGTCTCGCCGGAAGGACGCACGGACCTGCGGTCCTTTCCGCTGATCACCATTGATCCGGCGGATGCCCGCGACCATGACGACGCCATTTTCGCCGAGCCCGATACCGACCCGGAGAATCCCGGCGGCTTTCATGCCATCGTCGCCATCGCCGACGTGGCCCATTATGTGCGGCCCGGCAGTGCGCTGGATAAGGAAGCCTTCAAGCGCGGCAATAGCTGCTACTTCCCCGACCGGGTGGTGCCCATGCTGCCGGAAGCCCTGTCGGCGGACCTGTGCAGCCTGAAGCCGGGCGTGGACCGTGCCTGCATGGCGGTGCATATGTGGTTCGACGCCAAGGGCCGGAAAACGCGCCACAAATTCGTGCGCGGCATCATGAACAGCCGCGCCAACATCACCTATCGGCAGGCCCAGAATGCCATTGACGGCATCCCGGACGAAGCGTCGGACGCGCTGGCCAAAGATGTGATTCACCCGATCCATGCCTGCTGGCAGGCGATGATGGTGGAACGCAAGCGCCGCGGGCCGCTGGAACTGGACCTGCCCGAACGCAAGATCGAGCTGGACGACAGAGGCCATGTGAAGGCCATCACCATTCCCCCGCGCCTGGATGCCCACCGCATCGTTGAGGAATTCATGATCGCGGCCAATGTGGCGGCGGCGGAGGAACTGGAAAAGCACCGCGTGCCCACGCTGTACCGCATTCACGAGGAACCGCCCGCCGACAAGGTGGACGCCCTGCACGATTTCGTGCACTCGCTGGACCTGCCAAGCCCCAAGGGGCAGGTGCTGTCGCCCGCGCGCTTCAACGGTCTGCTGGAAAAAGCGCGGGAGAGCAGCTATGGTCAGATGGTGCAGGATGTGGTGCTGCGCACCCAGACTCAGGCCTATTACGGGCCGGACAATCTGGGCCATTTCGGGCTGGCGCTGAACCGCTATGCCCACTTCACCTCCCCCATCCGGCGCTATGCGGACCTGATCGTGCATCGCGGGCTGGTGCGGGCTCTGGGCCTGGGCGGCGATGCCCTGACGGATGCGGAACGCGCGGCGCTGGCCGATATCGGCGAGCACATCTCCAACACGGAACGGCGCGCCATGGCGGCGGAGCGGGACTCGAAAGACCGCTATCTGGCCAACTATCTGTCCGACCATGAGGGCGAGCAGTTTGCGGGCCGAATCACCGGCGTCACCCGTTTCGGGCTGTTCGTGATGCTACAACCTTCCGGCGGGGACGGACTGATTCCCATTTCCTCCATCGGCAATGATTTCTACAGCCTGGATGAAGCCCGCCACGCACTGGTGGGGGAGCGCTCCGGCGAGACCTTTCAGCTTGGGGACGCGGTGCAGGTACGGCTGCTGGAGGTGAACGAGATCACCGGCGGCCTGAGGCTGACCCTGCTGGAGGAAGATGGCTCCCCGCGCAGCGAGCGTGGTGGCCCCCGCCGGGGCAGCGGACGTGGCGGGCCGGGCCGCAAGGGCGCCCCCGCAAAGGGGAAAGGCGCCAAAGGGAAGATCGCTCCGCCCAAATCCGGCAAGGCCCATACCGGGCCCGACAAGGCGAAGTCCGGGGCGGGAGGCGGCAAGGCCCGGCGGCGCCGATAGCGCCTGGCCGCCTGCGAAAGCGGCGGCAGGAGCCACCGCCGATCACCCAAAGGGCGGTTACCGGATCAGAGCAGCCCCAGCTTGATAAACACGTCCGCCACGTCGTCACCGAAGCGGGTGCCCTTGTGCAGAACGGGCACATCGCTGGGCAGGTCTTTCAGATCCCGGTCATTGTTCTTGTTGCTGGTGATCAGGGCCACCGGCATGGCGCGCGTGGTGGGCATCGCCTTCAAGGCCGCCGCCAGATCGATTCCCGACAGTTCCGGCATCACGCGGGAGACCACCACCGCATCGGGCCGCATGGACGGAATCAGCGACAGCGCATCGATGGTGGAGGCCACATTGATGATGCGATAGCCGCATTCCACCAACTCGCGCGTGACGATCTTGGTAACGGTGCTCGGCTCCATCACCAGCATCACTTCCACGTCCTGCACGCTCACATCGGATACGTCGAACCCGGCACTGGCGCCTTTGGCGGGCAGGCGGCGCATCAGGGCGCTCACATCCACGTCCCGCCCCTGCACGAAGGCATCCAGCGTTTCCGCCATGCGATCGACGAAGAAGCGGATATTGGCCATGGTGCCGCCTTCGAGGGTCTTCAGGTCGAAAATATAATCCTCGAACCGGTGACAGAGCGCCTTGAGCGCCGTCATGTCAAAGCTGGCGGCGATGGATTTCAGCGAATGGGCTTCCATCTTCACGCGGGCGAGCGCGCTGCGCATGGTGTCCGATTTAACGTCCGCGCCCGCATCATGGTGCGTCGCCAGATCGGCCACGGCCTGGGAAAGCGTGCTCAAGCGGTCCTCGGCGGCATCCACCGCTTCGGTCATCAATTGATCCATGAGATCCTGGTCGGTCAGCATCGGCGTTTCTTCTCCGTACAACATGAAGGCGCGACAGCCGCTCCGCGCACCACCCAAAAGCTGATCCTTAGTAACAGACAGAGCGGGGATTTGAAGAAAAAACAGGAAGCGGGCTTGACTTCCCCCAAGGGGTGAGTATTTTTGCGCCCTCGAAGCGGCAGCGACGCACGCGGCCCCACCGAATTTTCAACTGCGGAGATAACCGATGGCAAAGCCGTCCAGCATCAAGATCAAGCTGGTGAGCACCGCAGACACCGGCTACTATTATGTGACGCGGAAAAACCCGCGCACCATGACCGAAAAAATGGTGATGCGGAAATATGATCCGGTTGTCCGCAAGCATGTGGACTTCAAGGAAGCCAAGATCAAGTAAGCCACGCTCCACCCCGGCCCATGCGGCGCGGATGGAACAAGGCTGATCCTGTGCGGAAAAAACGCTGCCCCTGCGGGGTGGCGTTTTTTGCGTGCGTGAACTTCTGCGCTCCCGCGCGTCGGCCATGGCACGCCCCGCCGCCGTCCTTCAAAGCGGGGGGCGTTCCGCCTTCAGAACCTTGTTGCGGCCACTCTCCTTGGCGCGATACAGGGCCTTGTCCGCCAGATCAATGAGTTGCGAGGGGGTGTCTTCCGGCCGGCTTTCCGCCACGCCGATGGATACGGTGATATCCAGCGCACCGTCTTTCAGGCCCACTTCGAAGGACTCTTCCCCCACTTCCTGGCGCAATCGTTCCCCGATCATTTCCGCCCAGTCGATGGTGGTTTCCGGCATCATCACCACGAATTCCTCCCCGCCATAGCGGGCGGCCAGGTCCACCCCGCGGATATTCTTGGCGATCCGGTTGGCAAATTCCTTCAGAACCCGGTCCCCCACCGCGTGGCCGTGGGTGTCATTGACCAGCTTGAAATGGTCAATATCCATCATCATCACGCTCAGCGGCTTCTGGCGGCGCTGGGCGGATTTCAACTGCGTATCCATATGGCTGGTCAGATAGTGCCGGTTATACAGCCCGGTCACCGCATCCGTGGTGGCAAGCTGCATGGACATGTGGAAATTTTCCCACAACTGATCCGCATAGCGCTTGCGCCGTAGCTGGGTTTTCACCCGCGCGACAAATTCCATCCGGTCCACCGGGCGCACCACATAATCGTTCACGCCCATCTCAAGCGCCTTGACCAGCAACTGGGTATTGCCGTCATCCACCATCACCAGCACCGGCACATGGCGGCTTTCCTCAAAGCTGCGCAGCTTGGAGCAGACGCGCAGGCCATCCGTATCCCGCATGGTGAGAGAAACGATGATCAGATCGAAATTCTTTTCCCGCGCCCGCTCCGCCACATCGTCGCCGCCATGCATGAAGGTGAGATCGCCGAACTCGTCCAGCGCGCGGGCGATTCGCTCCATCACACGTTCCTGCTCGTCCACCACCAGAATCTGGGCATCATTGGGCAGGTCCATATCGGCATGGGAAATGGCTTCCTGATCGGCGCCCAGGGTCACGCCGGTGGCTTCCCGGTTGCGCAACTCGTCCAGCATCACCTTCAGGCGCACCAGGGAACGCACCCGCGCGAACAGGGCCAGGTCCTGCACCGGTTTCGTCAGGAAATCCTCGGCGCCCGCATCAAGCCCGGCCACCCGGTCGGACGGCTGGTCCAGCGCGGTGACCATCACCACCGGAATATGCGCCGTGGCGGGATCGGATTTGATTCGCCGGCATACTTCGAAGCCATCCATGCCCGGCATCATCACGTCCAGCAACACGATGTCCGGCTGTTCGCGCGCGATCACTTCCAGCGCCTCCGGCCCGCTATAGGCGGTCAGCACGTCGAAATATTCACTCGTGAGCTTGGCTTCCAGCAGCTTGACGTTCGGCGGAACGTCATCCACCACCAGTACACGCGCCGTCATACAAATTTATCCCGTGAATTTTTTTACGGTTTCCAGGAAATGCCCGACCGATATGGGCTTTGCGATATAAGCCTCACACCCACCTTCACGGATCTTTTCCTCGTCCCCCTTCATGGCGAAGGCGGTCACGGCAACCACTGGAATCGCGGCCAGATCCTCATCTTCCTTGAGCCATTTGGTCACTTCCAGACCGGAAACCTCCGGCAACTGAATATCCATCAGAATCAGATCAGGCTTGTGTTCCCGTGCAAGATCCAGTGCAGCCATGCCATCCCGTGTCTGCACCGTTTCATAGTCATGGGCTTCCAGAAGGTCGCAAAACAGTTTCATATTCAGATCGTTATCTTCGACGATCAAAACCTTTTTGCCCATATGGCCCCCTGCTGACGCACGAAAGCGTCCTGGAAAAAACTCACATACAAATTGAATAATGTCTTGGCATGGAAAGAATTACAAGGTCTCCCGCCGAGGGATGCCAAAATTTACGCATATGCCGGAATGTGTTGATCCGGGGCGGCTCTCACGCCCACACTTCTGACACGCCAGCTATCAAGGATACCCGGTCATGACGGCCTTTCACAACACCAACCGATCCGGCAATGCCACCCTGTCCATGGAGCAGGCCGAAGCGCTGGCGCTGGAGGCGGTGGGATTCATTTTCGCCGAAGACATGCTGAAAGACCGTTTTCTGGACCTGAGCGGGTTGGACGCGGCGGCCATCCGGGCCCAGGTGCAGGACCGTGATTTTCTGGCCAGCGTGCTGGAATTTCTGGTCAATTTCGAACCCGACCTGATCGCCTTCAGCGCCCATGCGGGCCAATCCCCTGGGCACGTGGTGGCGGCATGGCGCCGGCTGGGCGGCGGCGCGGGGCAGGAATGGTAACGCCATGAAACCGCTGAAAAAACCGATTCTGATACTGGATGCGGATGAGGTGCTGTTGCATTTCCTGCGCCATCTGGAAGGCTTTCTCGGCGATGAGGGCTTTCATCTGCACCTTGAGAGCTTCGCGCTGAGCGGCAATATCCGCCACGCTCACACCGGCGCCCCGGCCAGCGACGATCAGGTCAAACACCTGATCGTCCGCTTTTTCGAAAGCCGCATAGACGATGTGCCGCTGGTGGACGGCGCGGTGGCGGGGGTCCGCCGCCTCAAGCGCAGTTTCGAGCCCGTGGTGCTGACCAATGTGCCGGATCATCTGGGGCCGCGCCGGGCCGCCAGCCTCAAGGCGGCGGGGCTGGACGTGCCGGTGATCACGGGCAGCGGCGCCAAGGGCCCCGGCGTGGCGCGGCTGGCTGAAGGCGGGCGGCCCGTGGTGTTCGTGGATGATCTGCCGCCCAACCATCAATCCGTGGCGACCCATGTGCCCCACAGCCACCGAATCCAGATGATCGCCGACAGGCGCCTCGCGGCCCTGGTGGGCCCTGCGCCGCACAGCCATCACCGGATCGATCGCTGGGACGCGCTGGTGGACCATCTGGAAGCCCGCGCCGAGGGGGCGGCGGATACGGGAACGGGGCAGCCATGACGGGGGCCGCCACCATGGCGGTGCTGTGCCGGGACTGCCTGCACCTGATGCCCGACCGGCCACCGCAAGAGACCGCATCCCCCTGCCCGCAATGCCGCAGCCGCCGCCGGGTGGCCCATGCGGAACTGACCGGCCTGAGCCTGGCGCATCTGGACTGCGACGCCTTCTATGCCAGCGTGGAAAAGCGCGACAATCCCGACCTTGCGCGCCATCCGCTGATCATTGGCGGCGGTGATCGGGGCGTGGTGTCCACCGCCTGCTATATCGCCCGCATGAGCGGCGTGCGCTCGGCCATGCCGATGTCGGAAGCCCGGCGCCGATGCCCGGATGCCATCGTTCTGCCGCCGGACATGGCCAAATATCGCCGCGTGGGACAGGCCGTGCGGGAACTGATGACCAGCCTTACCCCGTTGGTGGAACCGCTCAGCATTGACGAGGCTTTCATGGACCTGGCGGGAACCGAACGATTGTTCGGCACCTGCCCCGCCGTGATGCTGGCGGACCTGGCCCGCCGGGTGGAAGCGGATCTGGGCATCACCGTTTCCATCGGCCTTGCGCCCAACAAGTTCCTGGCCAAGCTGGCCTCGGACATGGACAAGCCGCGCGGTTTCACCGTGATCGGCGCGGCGGAAGCCCCGGCGCGGCTGGCCCCCATGCCCATCAGCGCGATTTTCGGCATCGGCGCACGCACCGCCGCCACGCTTCAGCGGGACGGTCTCAGCCGGATCGGCCAGCTTCAGACCATGAACGAACGCGGCCTCATGCAGCGCTATGGTGAAACCGGTCTGCGGCTGGCACGGCTGAGCCGCGGCATCGACCCGCGCCCCGTGACCCCGGATCGCCCGGCCAAAAGCGTCTCCAGCGAAACCACGCTGAGCCGCGACCTCAGGGACAAGGCGGGGCTGGAAGCGGTGCTCTGGCGCCAATGCGAGCGCACCGCATCGGACCTGAAAACCAAGACGCTGGCCGGGCTTACCGTCACGCTGAAGCTGAAAACCAGCACTCACAAAACCATCAGCCGCAGCCACACGCTGGACGCCCCGACCCAGCTTGCCACCACCCTGTTCGAAGAGGGGCGGCATCTTCTGGCGCCGCTGGTGGACGGCACGCCCTATCGGCTGGTGGGAATCGGGGTGAGCAATTTCCGCCCCGTACAGGAAGCCGACCCGCCGGACCTGATCGAACCCGCGCGCACCCGCCGGGCCAGCGCGGAACGGGCCATGGATGCCCTGCGCGCCCGCTATGGTCATGACAGCGTGCAACTGGGCCGGGCTTTGGGGCCGGACAGGGGCGAAACTGCCCCTGCGCCGCGCCGACCGGGCGGCAAAAAACGCCGGGACGAATGACCCCGCGACGGGAAAGGCGGGGCCACGCACCGCAACAGCCCGCGATCCGGGGCGCGGGGCTGGCCATGGGGGCGGCTGGCGAGGGGCTTGAGCATGGCACGCGGCTTGCTTCTCAAGGGCCAGTATCAAACCTATGCCCCCGGAGGCCCCCATGGGACATCAATCAGCCCGTACTGACCGTGAAGCCATCAACCCCTATGTGTCGCAACTGGCCAGCCGCCTGATCGAAACCGCCACACAGGCCGAATTGAAGGTGGACAGCACCGGCTGGCAACTGATCACGGAAATGTTGTCCTTCGCCGCGTCCGCCGAACAGCGCATGGCCGAGCAGCAGGAACGCATTGAGGCGCTGGAGCAGCTCTCCGTCACGGATGAACTGACCGGGATCGCCAATCTCCGTGGGCTGCGCAGGGCATTGCGGGAAACGCTGAGCCATTCCGCCCGGCACCGGCTGTCCGGTGTGCTGGGGTTCATCGACCTGGACGACTTCAAGGATATCAATGACCAATACGGCCATATGGTGGGGGACAGCCTGCTGCGCCATGTGGCAAGCACATTGGGCGCACAGGTGCGCCCCACGGATTCGGTGGCCCGCATCGCCGGGGACGAATTCGCCGTGATCCTGACCGGCTGTTCCGAACAGGAAGGCGTACAGCGCCTGCGGCAATTGCAGCGAACCCTGAACGCCACCTGTCTGCACTCGCCCGAAGGCCGGGTCGCTGTGCAGTGTTCCATCGGCGTGGCACCCTTTGACGGCCTGACCGACCCCTCCGCCCTGATAGAGGCGGCGGATCGCGCCATGTATCAGGACAAGGAAAACCGCCGCGGCGCCCATCTGAAAGTGCTGTAGGAACCGCGTCCGCCCCTGCCGGACTGCCGGATCGGCCCACACGATTCCGTGACCCGCCAGGCGGATGCGGGCTCTTTTTCCGGGGCCGATCCGTGCTAGTCTGCCGCTTCACCTTTATGGAAAGCGTCTCAACAGGGGTTTGATCGTGGACGACACACAAACAGTAAGCCAGCGTCTGGCGGCGTTGGGCCTTGATATCCCCACCCCGGCCACGCCGGTGGCCAATTATCTGCCCTTCATGCAGAGCGGCAATCTGATCAGTATTTCGGGGCAGCTTCCCATGGGGCCGGACGGGCTGGCCCATGTGGGCTCGGTGGGCGGCGCCATCAGCCTTGAAGAGGCCCAAAAAGCGGCGCGCCTGTGCGCCCTGAACATCATCGCACAGCTCAAGGCGGCGCTGGACGGCGACCTGGAACGGGTGCGGCAGGTGGTAAAGCTGGGCGGCTTTGTGAACTGCTCGGATACCTTCACCGACCAGCCTGAAGTGATCAATGGCGCCAGCGACCTGATGGTGGACGTGTTCGGGGAAAAGGGGCGGCACAGCCGATCCGCCGTGGGCGTCAACGCCCTGCCCCGCGGCGCACCGGTGGAGGTGGACGCACTGGTGGCGGTGATCTGAGCATGGGCCGACGGCACGTCAGAAAGGGGGCGCCCCCTCGGTGGCTCACCAGCCGCCCGATCGCCCATCGCGGCCTGCACGGCGACACCGGCCTGGTGGAAAACACCCTGCCCGCCATCCGGGAGGCCGTGAATCAGGGCCTGGGCATTGAAATCGACGTACGCATGACCCGCGACGACATGATCGTGGCCTTTCATGACGATATGCTGACCCGGCTGGCCGGGCGCCCGGATCGGATCGCGGCACTGGTCTGGTCGGACCTGGCGGACATTCCCCTGCACCAGAACGGCGGCACGGCCAGCGTGCCGCTGCTGCGCGACGTGGTGGACGCCATCGGCGAAGCCGTCCCCCTTTTCATCGAGATAAAAGCCGACGATGTGGCAGACAGGCGCCGCCTGTGTGCCGGGGTGGTTCGCGCATTGGAAGGCTATAAGGGGCCGGTGGCGGTCATGTCGTTCGATCCCCGCCTGGTTGCGTGGTTCCGCGATTTCGCGCCGGACCTGGCGCGGGGCCTGATCGTGGGGCGCGACTGGCTTCTGGTCATTCGCCGCCGCCTGGCCGCCAGCCTGTGGCTGCACCGGCTCCGTGCGGATTTTCTGGCCTGTGACATTCGCCTGCTGCCCAACAGCCTGGCGACAAGCTGGCGACGGCGGCGGCGCCCGGTGCTGACCTGGACCGTGCGATCGGCCCAGGACGTGGAGGTGGCCAGCGAACATGCGGATCAGGTGATCTTCGAGCGCCCGGCCCCCGTAAAAGCGACGGACACCCCCGCATGACACGCCGTCGGCGATGACGGGTACGCCGTCAACCCCATGTGCCATTTCTGAAATGAGGTCCGTGTGAATTCTGATTCGTCCATGGCGCCACCGGAAACGGAACTGACAGCGCATCGCCTTGACCGCATCGGCGCCCTGCCCGCCGACCAGTGGGATGCCTGCGCCGGGATCGGCAACCCCTTTGTCAGCCACGCCTTTCTGGATGCGCTGGAAATCAGCGGCTGTGTCAGCGCGGAAACCGGCTGGCAGCCCTGTCATCTGGCGCTCTACCGCTCGAACGATCCGGCGCCGGTGGCCGTGATGCCGCTTTATCTGAAAGGGCACAGCCTGGGTGAATATGTGTTCGACCAGCCCTGGGCCGCGGCTTTTGAACGGGCCGGGGGGCGGTATTATCCCAAGGTTCAATCCAGCGTGCCGTTCAGCCCGGTCACCGCGCCACGCCTGCTGGTGCGCCCGGACATGGACGGTACCCACGCCCGCACTGCCCTGCTGAAGGCCGCCACCGGGCTGACGGAAAGCAACGGCCTGTCCAGCCTGCATCTGACCTTTCTGAACGCGATGGATTTGCGCGCCTGCCGTCAGGCCGGGCTGCTGCACCGCACAGATCAGCAGTTCCACTGGTTCAATCGCGGCTATGACAGCTTCGAGGGCTTCCTCGGCGCCATGGCATCCCGCAAGCGCAAGCAAATCCGCAAGGAACGCCGAACCGCCCTGGGCGACGGGCTGGAAATCACCCACAAGAGCGGCCATGACCTGACCCCCGCGGACTGGGACCACTTTTTCGACTTCTATCTGGACACGGCGAACCGAAAATGGGGCCGCCCCTATCTGAACCGCTCCTTTTTTGAGGAAATCGGCGCCCGGCTGGGGGATCGTCTGCTGCTGATGCTGGCTGGCCGCCCCGGTGAGGCGCCCATTGCCGGGGCGCTCAATCTGGTGGGGGAAGATGCCCTGTATGGCCGCTATTGGGGCTGCCGGGAGGATCACCCCTGCCTGCATTTCGAGACCTGCTATTATCAGGCCATAGACGTGGCGATCGATCGGGGCCTGGCCCGCGTGGAAGCCGGTGCGCAAGGCGGCCACAAGCTGGCGCGCGGCTATGAGCCCGTCACCACCCACAGCGCCCACTGGCTGGTGGACCCCGGCTTCCGGGAAGCAGTCGCCCGCTATCTGGACGCGGAGCAGCAGGAAGTGGCCGCCGAACAGGTCTTTCTGAACGCCCGCACTCCCTTTCGCAAAGGTGACGGATAGGGCTCAGGGGCGCGGGCCGCCAATCACGCACTCCCGACTGATCCGGGCGACCTTGTGGGGCCTGAGCGCATGGCCCGGCGGCAGGTCCGGGTGATCG
Organism: Yunchengibacter salinarum; assembly: GCF_037658235.1. Classification (NCBI taxonomy): domain Bacteria; kingdom Pseudomonadati; phylum Pseudomonadota; class Alphaproteobacteria; order Kordiimonadales; family Kordiimonadaceae; genus Yunchengibacter; species Yunchengibacter salinarum. The sequence continues at coordinate 150,656 of NZ_JBBJLN010000009.1, forward strand.
AAGTCCATTTCCGGCAACCGCTGAAAACCCAGCCGCGCCATCAGCGCCAGGCTTTTGTCATTGCTGTGGGCGGTAAAGGCGACAACCTCATCGCACCAGTGCCGGGCGAAGGCATGAACCAACGCGGCCCGCGCCGCTTCCGCCGCCAGGCCGGCGCCATGATGGGCCACCTGAAAGCGATAGACCAGATCAAAGGGGGCCGACAGCGGCAGCCGCTTCCGCATGGGCAGAAGGCCCGCAAAGCCCGCATACCGGCCTTCATGAAACACGGACCACGGCCCGATGCCATAGGCGCCCCAACTGTCCCGGAAGCGAGCCAGCAGATCATCGCTTTCCGCACTGTCCAGCGGTGACGCGAAATGGGCCATGACGCGGGGGTCCGCATTCATGGCCCGAAATTCCGTCGTCTCCGCCCCGGTCGGCGGGACCAGCACCAGCCGGTGCGTGGTCATCCGCATCGGGCCGGTCAATCCACCACGGCGGGCGGCTTGCCACTGCCAGCGGCAGGCACACTGCCCTTCTTGCCGCCCTTTGGTGTCTTGCCGGATTTGCTGTCACCGTCCCTGCTCTTGGGCGCATGGGGCGTGATCTCGAAGTCCAGCGCATCGTCCCTCAAACGCACAGCCACTTCGCCGCCCTTGGCCAGCTTGCCAAAGAGCAGTTCGTCCGCCAGCGGTTTCTTCACCTTTTCCTGGATCACACGGCCCAGCGGACGGGCGCCATAACGGCGGCTGTAGCCCTTTTCCGCCAGCCAGGTCTTGGCCTCGTCCGTGATGGTCAGATCCACATTGCGATCCGCAAGCTGCATTTCCAGCTCCAGAACGAATTTTTCCACCACACGCTCCACCACCTCGGTGGGCAGGAAGTCGAACGGGATCACGGAATCCAGCCTGTTGCGGAATTCCGGCGAGAAGGTCTTGCGGATGGCCTCGTCGCTGGCACCCTCGTTCGTTTCACGGCCAAAGCCGATGGCGGTGCGCGACAGCTCGCTGGCGCCCGCATTGGTGGTCATGATCAGCACCACATTGCGGAAATCGATCTTCTTGCCGTTATGATCGGTCAACTGGCCATTATCCATCACCTGCAACAGCACATTGAACAGGTCCGGGTGGGCCTTTTCGATCTCGTCCAGCAACAGCACGCTATGTGGCTGCTGATCGATGGCATCCGTCAGCAGGCCGCCCTGATCGAAGCCCACATAGCCGGGCGGTGCGCCGATCAGGCGGGAAACCGAATGCCGTTCCATATACTCGGACATGTCGAAGCGGTGCAGCTCCACACCCAGCAGGCTGGCGAGCTGGCGGGCCACCTCGGTCTTGCCAACGCCGGTGGGCCCGGAAAACAGATAGGAGCCGATCGGCTTGTTGGGCTCCCGGAGCCCCGCGCGGGACAGCTTGATGCTGGACGCCAGCGCGGCAATCGCCCGTTCCTGGCCGAACACCACCCGTTTCAGATCGTCTTCCAGCGTGGCCATTACCCGGCTTTCATCCCGCGACACGGATTTCGGCGGGATGCGGGCAATGCGCGATACCACGGTTTCCACATCCTTCACGCCCACGGTTTTCTTGCGCTTGGACAGGGGCAGCAGCTTCTGTGCCGCGCCGGATTCGTCGATCACGTCAATGGCCTTGTCCGGCAGCCGCCGGTCGGAAATATAGCGATCCGACAGTTCCACCGCCGTCTTGATCGCTTCATTGGTATAGCGAATGTCGTGATGGCTTTCGAAATAGGGCTTGAGTCCCTGAAGAATCTTGATGCTGTCCGCCACCGAGGGTTCGCTCACATCGATCTTCTGGAAGCGGCGCAACAGGGCGCGGTCCTTCTCGAAATGGCTGCGGAATTCCTTGTAGGTGGTGGAGCCCATGCAGCGAATGGCCCCGCTGGCCAGCGCCGGCTTGAGCAGGTTGGAGGCATCCATGGCGCCGCCGGACGTGGCCCCGGCGCCCACCACCGTATGGATTTCATCGATGAACAGCACGGCGCCGTCGAAGTCCTCAAGCTCCTTCACCACGGCTTTCAGGCGTTCTTCAAAGTCACCGCGATAGCGGGTGCCCGCCAGAAGCGTGCCCATGTCCAGCGAGAAGATGGTGGCATCCAGCAGCACATCGGGCACTTTTTCCTCAACGATACGGCGGGCCAGCCCTTCGGCGATGGCGGTCTTGCCAACGCCCGCCTCGCCCACCAGCAGCGGGTTGTTCTTGGAACGGCGGCACAGCACCTGAATGGCGCGCTCCAGCTCGCTGTCCCGCCCGATCAGCGGGTCGATCTTGCCCTGACGCGCCTTTTCGTTCAGATCCACACAATAGCTGGCCAGCGCCGATCCCTGCTTCTTGCCCTCGCCGTCCTCGCCGCGGGGCGCGTCTTCCTCCGCCTCGTCCTCGACACCGCGCACCGGGCGTTCAGCCTTCATTTCCGGCACCTTGGCGATGCCGTGGGAAATGTAGCTCACCGCGTCCAGCCGGGTCATGTCCTGGCTTTGCAGGAAATAAACGGCATGGCTTTCCCGCTCGGAAAACAGGGCCACCAGCAGGTTGGCGCCGGTCATTTCCTCCCGGCCAGAGCTTTGCACATGCAGTATGGCGCGCTGCACCACGCGCTGGAACCCGGCTGTGGGCGTGGCTTCCAGCCCTTCCGCGTCCAGCCGGAGATTGTCCATCTCGCTGTCCAGATAGTCGGTAAGCTGTTCCTTGAGAACGTCCAGCTCCACCCCGCAGGCGCGCATCACGGCCACCGCGTCCGGGTCCTCGGTCAGCGCGAGCAGCAGATGCTCCAGCGTGGCATATTCATGCCGACGGCTGTTCGCCTCGCTCAGCGCGCGGTGAAAGGTTTCTTCGAGGTCCTTGGAAAAGCTTGGCAAAGCGCAAATTCCTTCTTCCATGGTTGGGGGAACCCCCCGCTGCGGGGCGGCCAGGCCACCCCCTGATCATGAGGATGGCGCTATCAGGGGGTGATTTCAAGCACGCTGAGCCATTCCGCGTGCGCCCATCGCCGCGCCTGAATGATCACGCCTTTTCCAGCGTACACTGGAGCGGCTGTTCATGTTGACGGGCATAAGTTAAAACTTGGTTGACCTTGGTTTCGGCCACCTCATAGGAAAACACGCCACACACCCCCACACCGCGATTGTGCACCTGCAACATCACGTCCGTCGCCTGTTCCAGCGTCATGCGGAAAAAACGTTGCAGCACATGCACCACGAATTCCATCGGGGTATAATCGTCGTTCAGAAGCAACACCTTGTACATGGGCGGCTTCTTGGTGCGGGTGCGGGTCTTGGTCAGCAGCCCGGTCCCCTCATCGTCGCCGGGGGTGTCGTCATCCTCGTCCGACATGCGAAGGCACAGGCCCGCCAGCGGGGCCAGCCACGGTTCGCTCGCCCCTTCTTCCGGGTTCCACATGAGATAATAGAGACTCGCCGTGCTCACTGGCACAAAACCCATCCTTTTGCAGGGGCTGTTCCCCGCCTCACTGGACGAAATAGGTATCCTGGCGCCAAAGACAAGGGGCAGCCCGGTTTTCAGGTGGCCGGTTGCAGTTCCGGCGGCACGCTCACGCCGGATGCCTCAAGCTCCCGCGACAGCACCGCCTTCAGCCGCTCCAGCCCGGCGGGCGTGTCCGCCTCGCAGCGCGCGGTCAGGGCGGGTTGGGTGTTGGAGGCCCGCAGCAGCCACCAACCGTCCTGGTCGGTCACCCGCACGCCATCCTCTCCGAACACATCCGCAGGCGTATCCGCCAGCCGCGCGCGCACTTCCTCCACCACCTCGAACTTGCGCTCTTCCGGGCATTCGAAGCGCACTTCCGGTGTGTTGAACAGAGTCGGCATCACATCCATGATGTGGTTCAGGTCGCCGCCGTCCCGGTCCACCGCGTTCAGGAACCGCACCGCCGCGTAAAGGCCGTCATCATAGCCATAGAACTTGTGCTTGAAAAAGATATGGCCGGACATCTCCCCGCCAAGGGGGGCTTTTTCCTCCACCATCTTGGCCTTGACCAGCGAGTGACCGGATTTCCACATAACGGGCCGCCCACCCAGTTCCCTGATGCGGTCGAACAGCAGCTTGCTGGCCTTCACATCGGCGATGATCGGCTCCCCCGGCAGGTCCCGCAACACGTCGCCCGCCAGAATGGCGATGATCTGGTCCCCCCAGACCATGCGCCCCTTGCCGTCGATCAGGCCGATGCGGTCGCCGTCACCATCAAAACCGATGCCCATGTCCAGGCCATGCTCCGCCACCACAGCGCGAAGCTGGTCCATATTGGCATCGATGGTGGGGTCGGCGGGGTGGTTGGGGAAAGTGCCATCCACCGCCGCATTGATCACATGATGCTCCCCCGGCAGACGGGCCACCAGCGCCTGTGTGGCGGGGCCAGCGGCGCCATTGGCCGGGTCCCAGGCGATACGGAACGGCTTGTCGGTTTCCAGGTCACGCACCAGCCGGTCGATATAGGCGTCGAAAACATCCACCTCTTCCTCGCTGCCGGTGCCGGTCTCGAAATCTCCGGCGGCTGCCAGACGGCCCAGTTCCTGTATCGCGTCGCCATACACGGCGCCGCCATCGCGCATCATCTTGAAACCGTTATAATCCGGCGGGTTATGGCTGCCGGTGACCATCATGGCGCCATAGCTGTCCAGATGATACATGGAGAAATAAAGCATGGGCGTCGGCCCCAGGCCGATCCGCTTCACCTTCACCCCGGTGGATACCAGCCCTTCCGTCAGGGCTGCCACCATGGCCGGGGAGGATGTGCGCCCGTCCTGCCCCACCACCACGGTGGTGCCGCCGCCGCGCACCACGGTGGTGCCAAAAGCCCGGCCCAGCGCGCGGGCATCGTCCAGGAAAAGGGTCTCATCCACCGTGCCGCGCACGTCATATTCACGCAGAATGGTCGGATTGAACTGATGGGCGGTCATGGTCGTTCCCCTGAATATTGATTTGGCGGAAATCTGTCAGGGGGCGCGCGTAAAATCAACTGCCAATACCGGCAGGCACCGGGTTTCCGCGGCATTGCCCACCTGATCCGAAATCAGCACAGGGTATCAGCGCGAAACGGTGCCGGGCATATAGCGTTCCACAATGGCCGCCATGCGACGGGATTTTTCCATCTGCGCAAGCGCCGCATCCAGCCGGGCGCGCAGGGCCGGGCTGTGCACCCGCAGAGTATGAGGGGTGGGCTCGAACATGTGAATCACCCGCAGTTCCGGCAGGGCGGCCCCGTGTGGCGGCGTTGCCGCGCGGGCACGCAGATAGCGCAACACCCAGTAATCCCCCACATAGGCATCGATCCGCCCGCGCAAGAGCATATCCAGCGCCTGTTCGGATCGATCCAGCGACACCAGGTGCGCCGCTTCCGACAGGAAATCGGCATCGAGCCCCAGAAAGGCCCGGAAATCGGGGAAATGCCCCACCGTCATGCCGGACAGATCCACCGGGCCGTCCGATCCGCCCCGCTCGGACAGCATCACGATGCCATTGTGCCAGAACGTTACGGGCCGCGTCACCGTGGGGCGGGCCCCGTTCGCCTGATAGGACAGCACCGCATCCGCCTTGCCGCTCGCCAGAAGCGCGGGCAGGCGCCTGAGCGGCGCGTGCCGCAGCCGGGGCTCGAAGCCCGCCTGTCTGGCCAGGGCACGCAGGGTATCCACCACGATCCCTCCCTGTGGGTCCGTCATCACATAGGGCGGCGAGGCGGGTGGCACGGCTATTGTCAGGGTCGGTCGGTCCTGCGCCGCCATCAATTGGTCAAGGGGCGACGTGACGGCCCGCACATCCGACGAATCCGCAAAGCCCCGGCCCGGCGCCATGAAAAACAGGGCCGCGCACACGAGACTCAGGACACGCCGCAGCGCCCCATTGCGTGCCTTGCGTGCGGCGACAGGCCCGCGACCGGGAGCAATTCCCCATATGACAGATTCATTAACCATTTATTAACACTATCCCGCCAATGCACGCCGCGCAAGGCATCCAGCATCGCAAAGGGCGGGAAGCAGGCCCCGGCTTCTTCGGCCAGGGGGCGTGTCAGGCTTCGTCCGCGCCGTCATCCAGCAGGCGCTGACGGGCCGCGTTCAGCTTGGCTGCCAGCCAGTCACTGCCCCCCTGATCCGGGTGCAGGCGGCTGATCAGACGGCGGTGGGCGGCGCGGATGTCCTGCTCCGTGGCGCCCGCCTCCAACCCCAGTACGGACAGGGCCTCGGCGTGGCTCATGGCCCCTGAATGGGGTGCTTGCCGCTTTCCCGCCTGCCCCCCTGCCCCTGTTCCTGTCCCTGTCCGGGCCGCGCCGCGTTTGGCGAACAGCATCCGGCCCAGTGTCAACAGCGTGGGCGCCAGCGATATGAGCGACAGCCCGGTTCGGGCCATCAGCACCCCGCCCAGCAACAGGGACACCAGCAGGGCAAGCCAGAACAGAGCGCGCCGGGCATCCCGCGTGCGGGCGCCCGCCCACCAGTGCAGCAGCAGGAAAAGAAAGGCGGCCAGCGCCACCCCGGCGAGCAGGGCAACGATCACGGCGCGCCCGCCCCTTCCCGGCCAGGGGCGCCCGTGTCTGACCCGTCCCGGTCTGCCCCATCCCGTTCGGCACCGTCCCGGCCAAAGGGCAGATCCAGCGCGGCCATCAGCGCCCTGAGTTCCTGCCGCGCCGCCACGTGGGACATGGTCATGCCTTTGCCGTCCAGTCCGCCAGCGGCCTTCAGGTCCATCAGGGTCAGGCCGCGCAGGAACAGTTCCCGATAGATCACCCGCTCGCCAAGGCCCGGCACATAGCGCAGCCCCACACGGCCAGCCAGGTCTTCCAGCACCCGTTCCACGCGCTGCTTGTTCTTGGCATAAAGCGCACCCACGCGGTTGCGCAAAACCACCCAGTCAATGCTGCTGCCATCGGCCTGCGCCCGGCGCTGGCGGGCTTTCCAGACCATTTCCGCGTAAAAACTGGGCCGTTCCACCGTGAAGGTTTCCGGGTGCACCTTGGCCAGCAGGTCCAGGTCCACGAAACTGTCATTGACCGGCGTGACCAGCGTATCGGCGGCGGTATGCGCCAGGCGGGACAGGAAAGTGTCGCTGCCGGGGCAGTCCACCACCACCACATCCATGCCCGCATCCGCCAGCGCCATATAGGTATCCTCGAACGCGCGCTTTTCGGCCCGTTCCGCCGCCTCCGCGGTGCGTTCCTCGGAGCGTTCCACCACCCGCTCTTCCGGCATGGGCAGGATCAGCCCCTGCCGGGAACAGGTAAGGCGGCGGTTTTCGATATAGCGGGTCAGGCTGCGCTGGCGGCTGTCCAGATCGATGGTACCCACTTTCAGGCCGTCGCTCAGCAGGGAGACAACGATATGCATGGCCGTGGTGGATTTGCCGGACCCGCCCTTTTCATTACCCAGAACGATCAGATAGGGGCGCCCTTCCGGCTTGCGGGGGCGGGGGCGCGGGGCCCCTCCGGCGATTGGTTCGGCCACAATGCACTCTCCTCTGGTTGACGCCGCCCCGGCTTTCGGGAACGGGGCGCCAGCTTGAAAAATCGCGCCCGGCGATAAAGCCGCGTGCGTTCCACCAGCACATAGCGACAGGGGCGGCCCCCTTGTCAAGCAACCCCGCCCGGCGGCGACAGCGCCTGCGGGAATGACATGTCAGCCATCATCCCCTATAACATGCGCGCACCCCGGCCCATACCGCGAGGCCGACAGGTGGCAAGGCAATCCGTTCCAGGGAGACACCGGATGTCGAACACCCGACCGGACCTGATCGAAACCCCCGCCGCGCTGGCGGCACAGGCGGATGACTGGCACCGCACCGGGCTGACCATCGGGCTGGTGCCCACCATGGGGGCACTGCACGCAGGCCATCTGTCGCTGGTCCGGGAAATCGCGCCTTATGTGGACAAGGTGGTGGTATCCATCTTCGTCAACCCCACCCAGTTCGGCGAAGGGGAGGATTTCGAGCGCTATCCCCGCACGCTGGACAGCGACATGGATGCCCTGAAGGACACCCCCGCCACCCATGTGTACAGCCCGGCGGCGGACGCCATCTATCCGCCCGGCTTCAACACCCTTGTGCATGTGACCGGCCTGACCGAACGCTTCGAGGGCGCCGCCCGCCCCGGTCATTTCGACGGCGTGGCCACCGTGGTGGCCAAGCTGCTGAACCAGAGCCGCGCGGATGTGGCCATTTTCGGCGAGAAGGACTTTCAGCAACTGGCCGTGATCCGTGCCATGGTCCGCGATCTGGACATGCCCGTGCGCATTCTGGGCGGGTCGCTGGTGCGCGAAGCCGATGGCCTTGCCGCCAGTTCCCGCAACGCCTATCTGGATGCGGACCAGCGCCGGATCGCCGCCAGCCTGAATCGCGTTCTGGCCACATTGAAGGCGGCCATCGAAAAGGGCGAGGACGCGCGCATCGCGGAAAAAGCCGCCGAGGATGCCCTGTTCGAGGCAGGCTTCGACCGGGTGGATTATATCAGCCTGGTGGACCCGGACAGCCTGACCATACTGGAAAGCGCCGACCGCCCGGCCCGCCTGATCGCGGTGGCCCGCCTGGGTGGCATCCGCCTGCTGGACAATATGGCCGTCGCGCCCGCTGGCTGAGCGTGCGGCCCCGGCGGGGCCATCCCGACGCCCACCCGGCACCAGGCACGTCAGATCAGCTTCAAATCCTGCAATTCCCGCAGCATTTCGGGCGGTGCCTCGCTCATGCCGTCGCCGCCGTCCGGCAGGTCTTCGGGCGCGTCATCCGGCTTCAGATAGCGCCAGCCCTGAAACGGCCGCCGGGGCACCGGCACCACCCCCACCGGGTCCGCCGACACGCTGATGATGCACAGGGGGCGCCCGTCCTCCCGGAAGCCGGATTCCAGGTGCAGAACCGGCGTTCGCGCCATGATCTGCCCCTTGATCACCCAATAGATCGCGCCGCCATCCAGCACATCATCCGCCGCCTTGGGGGTGTTGCGGGTAAACACGCGCACATGGCGCCCGATCCCGGCATCATCCATCGCACGGCCCTGAAGCCGATCGCGAAAATCGGAAAAGCCCTGCGCGCCGGGCGCCAGTTTCATCAAATGCATCACCATGGGCCGTAATAAGGGGCAGCCGCCGCGCCGGGTCAAGGGTCGCGTTATGAACCCGGCCCACTGGCGCAGCGGCAGCCCCGGTTCAGTCGCCGGGGCTGCCTTCAGGCCAGCCTTCTGATCAGCCTTCCGGGCGTTCCGCACCCATCGTCAGCGTTGAAAGCGGCTGCGCTCCGGCGGCGGCAAACCGGGCATCGGCGCCCCAGCGGTCGAAGCGGTCGAAAATCGGCCAGACGGTGTCCCGCCAGGGTCGGTTCAGGCGATGGATGATCTGCTGCAAATGCAGCGGGAAGGTCATATGGTCGCCCACGCCCTGCGCGCTTTCCACCAGACAGTGAGAGGCCCGCGCCACCACATGGACCCGTTCCATCAGGCGATTGCCATAATCCGGCGGCAGGGCGGCAAGCTCTTTTGAAAGCTTTTCGGTGATTTGCCGCACCAAAGCGGAGTTCAGCGCCAGCACGGATCGCACCCCTTCAAAGCGGTCCCCGCGCGCCGCATTGGCCGCCCGCAGCGCGCGGCGGCGCAAATCCCCCGGCAGGCCGCGAAAACCGCTGACGGCCCAGAAGGCGATCCGCTCCCGCAGCCAGTCCACCCCGGTGCCCTTGATGACGAAATCGTCGCCGCCCGCGCGCAACCCGCCGCGCAGGATATCCAGATCGTCATAGGCGGTAAGATAGATCACCGGCATGGACTTGGTGCCCGCGTCCTCCATGGCATGAACCAGGTCGAACCCGCCCTCGCCCGGCATCTGCACATCGCTGATGATCAGGGATGGCGTCACCTCCCGCATCAGGTCCAGCGCGTCCGCCACGGAATTGGCCGTCACCGACTGAAAGCCGAACTGGCTTACCGCCGCCGCATTGATGCGCAGAATGATATCCTCGTCATCCAGCAGCAGCACCGGTCCACGCGCCATGACACCCCCTTAGAACAGGACCAGCGCCGCCAGCCCCAGAAAGGCGAAAAACCCCACCACATCGGTGATGGTGGTCACGAAAACCGTGGAGGCGAGCGCCGGGTCCATGCCCAGCTTGTGCAGGGACACCGGCACCAGCAGCCCGGACAGCCCGGCCACGATCACATTCACCACCATGGCCGCGGCAAACACCCAGCTCAGCAATGGATTGCCGAACCAGATATGGGCCAGCACACCCGCCAATATGGCCAGCGACACGCCGTTGAGCAGGGAAATGACAAGCTCCCGGTTGAAGACACGCATGGCATTGGCCGCCGACAGATCCTTGGTGGCGATAGCCCGCACCGTCAGCGCCATGGTCTGGGTGCCGGCATTGCCGCCCATGGATGCCACAATGGGCATCAGCACAGCCAGCGCGACCATCTGCTGAATGGATGCCTCGAACGCACCGATCACCATGGACGCCGCCACCGCCGTAGCCATGTTCACCACCAGCCAGGTGAAGCGGCTGCGGGTCACTTCCAGCACGCCGCCATCGGTGGCCTCCGCCCCGGCACCCGCAAGCCCCAGAATATCCTCGCGGGCTTCCTCGCCGATCACGTCCACCACGTCATCCACCGTGACCACACCAACGAGCCGCCCGGCTTCATCCACCACGGCGGCGGAGATCAGGTGATATTTGGCGAACTGATAGGCCACTTCCTCCTGGTCCGCGCTGACTTGCAGAACGTGCGGGTCTTCATCCATCAGGGTGCCCAGGGTTTCTTCCCGCCGGGTGCGCATGATTCGGGACAGGGGCACGGTTCCCCTGGGATGGTGGGCCGGATCGACAATGAAGATGTCATAGAAGGTGTCCGGCAGCGTGTCGGTCTCGTTGCGCAGAAAATCGATGGTCTGGCCCACGGTCCAGAATTCCGGCAGCGCGATCAGGTTGCGCTGCATCAGGCGACCGGCGCTGTCCTCCGGGTGGGACAGACTGTCCTCGATCGCCAGCCGGTCATCGGCGGCGATGGATCGCAGGATCTCGTTGCGATCCGCCTCGCCCATTTCCTCCAGCACATAGACCGCCTGGTCCGTTTCCAGTTCGGTCATGGCATCGGCGATCTGGGCGTTGGGGATGTGTTCGTAAAGCTCGTCCTGCGCCTCGCCCTCCACCTCATAGAGGACGCTGGCGTCCAGCTCGTCGCCGATCAGCCGGATCAGTTCCAGCCGATCGCGGGAGGACAGCACCTCCAGCACATCGGCCATATCCGCCGCATGAAGGGGGGCCACAAGACCGCGCACAATGGCGGGGTCGCCGTCTTCCACCGCATCGGTCAGGGCATTGATGAAATCCCGCGACAGGTGAATGTCGGTGGATGTCTTGTTGTCGCCGTCATCACCGGAAGGCGGTTCCGTGCCGGTGCCGGACGATTTTTCCGCTTCGTCCAAATCGACCATGATCCCCTCCCTGAATGACAATGCGCGCGTTGCCTTAACCAATAAGGCGCAAGGGGGGTGCTGTCCACCGACAGCGTGCGGATTACGGGGCCACACAGGGCAAAAAAGAAACCCGCCGGAGCTGTCCCCGGCGGGTTTCATGGTGCGGCCGAGAAGACTCGAACTTCCACGGGATATTATCCCACAGCGACCTCAACGCTGCGCGTCTACCAATTCCGCCACGGCCGCGGCGTGGGCAGGGTCGTACCAAAAGCCGAATGGGGAAACAAGTCTAAAAAATCCCGCCGGAAAGCGGGGGCGGGTCACACCTGCCACTTGCTCATCATGCGGGTGATGGAGACGCCGATCTTTTCCCCCACGATCATGATTTCACCGCGAGCCACCAATTCGCCATTGGCATAGATCCAGCACTCGTCCTCATGTTTGGCATCCAGATCGATCACGGCGCCCCGGCCCATTTTCAGCAATTGCCGAACCGGCATCTGGGCCACGCCCAGAACCACCGTGATTTCAACCGATACGCGCCCGATCGCATCCAAGGCCGCTCTCCCGCTTTCGGGCCAGATACATGCCCGCCTCCCCTGTCTCTAGCCGATTATGGCGCCCGCCTCAAGCACCGCGCGGCGCCAGGGCGCATGGAAAAGGCTTGTGAGGGGCGCGTGCCGGCGTTACATGCAAAGGCAATCCTTGCAGCCGACTTCGGGGGACCAAACGCCATGCCGGAACCGTTGGACTGGACCGTCAGCGACGACCTCGTGGCCTATCCGCAGGCGCTCGACCACATGGAACAGCGGGTGGCCTCCATGCGGGACCAGAGCGCCGGGGAACAGGTCTGGCTGCTGGAACATCCGCCGCTCTACACGGCGGGCACATCCGCCCGGCAGGAAGACCTGAAAGACCCGGATCGATTCCCCGTCTATGATGCCGGGCGCGGCGGCCAGTACACCTATCACGGCCCCGGTCAGCGGGTGGCCTATTTCATGCTGGACCTGCGCCGTCGCGGCAAGGATGTGCGCCGCTTCGTCTTTCATCTGGAACAGGTGATCATCGACACATTGGCCAGCTTCGGTGTGACCGGCGAACGGCGGGAAGGCCGCGTCGGCGTCTGGGTGGACCGGGGCAATGGCCGGGAAGACAAGGTGGCCGCCATCGGCGTGCGGGTGCGCCACTGGATCACCTTTCACGGTATCGCCATTAATGTGGACCCGGACCTGAGCCATTTCACCGGCATCGTGCCCTGCGGCATCGCCGATCACGGGGTCACATCGCTGGTGGATCTGGGCCTGCCGGTCACCATGAACGACGTGGACGTGGCCCTGAAAGCCGCCTTCGACCGCCGGTTCGGGCTGGATGCCCGCGCCATTCCGCCCATGCCGGAAGCAGGCACCCACCCCAAGGGCGACCCGGTTCTGGCCAGCCATCCGGTGTTCCGGGCCTGACCCGGCCCGTTCAAAACGGCGCGCGGACAATCACACGGTGGGTTTGATTTCGAAGCGGTCGGGGGTGACGCCTCTGGCGGGCTCGGTGGTCACGCGGGTCACTCTGGCGCCCGGCGGGCCGGAGCGCAGCGCCCTCAGCATATCCTCCACCCGGTCCTGGCGGCCCACCAGAAGCGCCTCCACGGTGCCATCTTCCCGGTTGCGTACCCAGCCGTTCACACCCAGCCGGTCGGCTTCCCGCCGGGTCCAGTCCCGAAAGGACACGCCCTGCACGCGCCCGCTGACACGGACCTTCAGCGCGGTATCGGTCCCCAGCATGATGTGACCTCCTTTCCGATTACTGCTCTGAACATCAAGCCCGGCCAAAAGCGACCCGGCCTGTCGGTCACTCGAATTCCATGATCACCGCATCCACGGACAGGCTGTCACCCGGCTCCACATGGATGGCGCTGACAGTGGCGTCCCGCTCCGCCCGCAGGATGTTCTCCATCTTCATGGCCTCGATCACGGCCAGCGGCTGCCCCGCCTTGACCGGATCACCTTCGGACACATTCAGCGATACCACCAGGCCGGGCATGGGGCAAAGCAGCATTTTCGACGTGTCGGGGGCGACCTTTTCCGGCATCAGTCGATCCAGCCCGGCGGCGCGGGCGGTCATCACGCGCACCTCGCGCTCGGCCCCGTAACCGCTCATCAGATAGCCGGTCTGCGTGGGCTCTATGGCCAGCACATGATCCGCGCCATTGACCGACAGAGCCATCACCGGCACGCCGGGCGCCCAGTCCGTGCTGACCGATACCCGCGCCGTTCCAATGCAGATTTCCACCGTGTCGGACAAGGGCACGATGCTGCAATTCTGACGCTCGCCATCCATCAACGCCACCCAGTTGCGTTCCTGCGGCGGGGCTACGGTCTCGATCCGGCCTGAAATCTGGCTCCCGCGGGAACAGGCCACCGCATGGGCGAATATGGCGCCCGCGATCATGGCCGTCTTGATGCCGTCATCGATGGGCGCGCCCTCGAACCCGTCGGGATATTCTTCCGGGATGAAATTGGTGGTCAGCGCCCCGCCCTGAAAGCGGGGGTGACGCATCAGGGCCGCCAGAAAAGGCACATTATGGCCGATGCCCCGGATATAATAGCTGTTGAGCGCCTTCAACTGGGCCGCAATGGCTTCATCGCGGGACTGGCCGCGCGTGACCAGCTTGGCGATCATGGGATCATAGAACATGCTGATCTCGTCGCCCTCTTCCACGCCGGTATCGATGCGCACATGCTCGCTCGCCTGCGGGGCGCTGTAATGGGTGAGCCGCCCGATGGAGGGCAGGAACCCCCGGAACGGGTCTTCCGCATAGACGCGGGTTTCCACCGACCAGCCGGTCAGGCGGATGTCATCCTGGGTCAGGCCCAGCTTTTCACCGCTCGCCACTCTCAACATGGCTTCCACCAGATCGATGCCGGTCACTTCCTCGGTCACCGGGTGCTCCACCTGAAGGCGGGTGTTCATTTCCAGGAAGTAGAAATTCTTGTCCTTGTCGACGATGAACTCCACCGTTCCGGCGCTGTTATAGTCCACCGCCCTGGCCAGCGCCACCGCCTGCGCCCCCATGGCGGCGCGGGTTTCCTCATCCAGAAAGGGGCTGGGCGCTTCTTCCACCACTTTCTGGTGGCGGCGCTGGATGGAACATTCCCGTTCCCCCAGATGCACGACGGTGCCATGCGCGTCGCCCAGCACCTGAATCTCGATATGGCGCGGCTGCTCGACGAATTTCTCGATGAACACACGATCGTCGGCGAAGCTGGACATGGCCTCCGACCGGGCGGCGCTGAAGCCCTCGCGGCACTCGTCCTCGTCCCAGGCGATGCGCATACCCTTGCCACCGCCCCCGGCGGACGCCTTGAGCATGACCGGAAAACCGATCTCACCCGCGATCTTCACCGCTTCTTCCACATCCTCGATAATGCCCATATGGCCGGGCACGGTATTGACCCCCGCTTCCGCCGCGATCCGCTTGGAGGTGATCTTGTCGCCCATATCCTCGATGGCGCGGGGATTGGGGCCGATGAAGGTCAGCCCCGCCGCCTCCACCGCGCGGACGAAATCCACCTTTTCCGACAGAAAGCCATAGCCGGGATGAATGGCCTCCGCCCCGGTGTCCTTCGCCGCCTGGATGATCACATCCCCTTTCAGATAGCTGGCCGAAGCCGCGGGCGGGCCGATCAGCACCGCCTCGTCCGCCAACTCCTTGTGGATGGCGTCCTCGTCCGCTTCGGAATAGACGGCAACCGTCTTCACGCCCAGTGCCCTGGCTGATCGAATGATCCGGCAGGCGATCTCGCCCCGGTTGGCAATCAGGATTTTCTTGAACATCCGCTCCCTTTCCCCCCTTGGAAAATGCGTCTCATCCGGCTCTGGTCAATGGCCCGCCGCGCTGATGCGGGCACCCTTCAAACGCCGGTAAAGGCCATAACGCGCCGCCGTCATCACCGCCGCCACAATCCATATCTGAACCATCAATGGCGCCACCGCCGGCCAACCTTGCCGCGCGCCCTGCGCCAGCAGCGCCAATGCCAACGCGCCCATGGCCATGGCACGGTACCGGGCCGGGGCATCGCCCCACGCCGCCTTCGCCATCACCCGCCTTTTCTGAACCGGCAGCGCAATCGCCAGAATCAGTCCCGGCAGTAACCAGAAGGCCGGGGACAGGCCGGGCACCGCCCCGAACGCCCCGCCCATCAACAGCCCCGCAAACGCCATGCTCAGCACCACCGCGGCGATCGCGCTCTGTCCGCGCAGGGATTCGGGGCTGGTCTGATGGGCCAGGTCCCGTGGCAATGGTCCGGCCATGGCGACGCTCCTTACAGCGGGATATTGTCGTGCTTCTTCCAGGGATTGCTCAACTGCTTGTTCTTCAGCTTGCGCAGGCCCCGAATGATACGCTGACGGGTGGATTGAGGCATGATCACCTCGTCCAGATAGCCGCGCCGGGCGGCAACGAACGGATTAGTGAACAGATCCTCGTACATTTTGGTGTGACCGGCGATCTTGTCCGGGTCGTTCTTGTCCTTGCGATACAGGATTTCCACCGCGCCCTTGGCCCCCATCACGGCGATTTCCGCCGTGGGCCAGGCATAGTTCAGGTCGCCGCGAAGATGCTTGGACGCCATCACGTCATAGGCGCCGCCATAAGCCTTGCGCGTGATCACGGTGATCTTGGGCACGGTGGCCTCGCCATAGGCGAACAGCAGCTTGGCGCCATTCTTGATGATGCCCCCATATTCCTGCGCCGTGCCGGGCAGGAAGCCGGGCACGTCCACAAAGGTGACGATGGGGATGTCAAAGGCATCGCAGAAGCGCACGAAACGCGCCGCCTTCTTGGAACTGTCAATGTCCAGGCAGCCCGCCAGCACCATGGGCTGATTGGCCACGAAGCCCACCGTGCGCCCGTCCATCCGGCCAAAGCCGATGATGATGTTCCTGGCGTGCTCCGGCATCAGCTCGAAGAAGTCGCCCTCGTCCACCACCTTGTGGATCACTTCCTTCATGTCATAAGGCTTGTTGGCATTGCCGGGAATGATCTTGTCCAGCGCCGGGGCCGCCCGGTTTTCCTTGTCGAAATGGGGCCGTTCGGGCACCCCGTCCCGATTGTTGAGCGGCAGGAAATCGATAAAACGCCGAAGTTGCGCCAGCGCCTCCACGTCATTGTCAAACGCCTTGTCCGCCACGCCGGATCGGGTAGTATGGGTGGATGCCCCGCCCAGTTCCTCCTGCGTGACCACTTCGTTCGTCACGGTTTTCACCACGTCCGGCCCGGTGACGAACATATAGCTGGTGTCCTGCACCATGAAGATGAAATCGGTCATGGCGGGGCTGTAAACGGCGCCCCCGGCACACGGCCCCATGATCATGGAAATCTGCGGGATCACGCCGGACGCCATGATGTTCTGCTGAAACACCTCCGCATAGCCGGCCAGCGCCGCCACGCCTTCCTGAATGCGCGCGCCGCCGCTGTCGTTCAGGCCGATCACGGGCGCGCCCGCCTTCATGGCCATGTCCATCACCTTCAGGATCTTTTCCGCATGGGTTTCGGACAGCGAGCCGCCCAGCACGGTGAAATCCTGGCTGAACACATAGATCAGGCGGCCATTGACCGTGCCGGACCCAGTGACCACCCCGTCCCCCATGGCGCGCTTGTCCTGCATCCCGAAGTCTGTGCAGCGATGCTCCACGAAGGTGTCGTATTCCTCGAAGCTGCCCTCGTCCACCAGCAGGTCGATACGCTCGCGGGCGGTCAGCTTGCCCTTGGCGTGCTGGGCGTCGATCTTGTCCTGCCCCCCGCCGAGCGCCGCCTGTTCCCGCTTTTCCGCCAGTTCCTCCAGGATATGCTTCACGGCCTTGTCCTCCCCCTCGTGACGTGTTCGGCACGCTTCCAGTCATAACGACCCGGAAGGCGCCTTTCCAGTGCAATCGGGCCGCCCCTCACGCGCTCGCGTCGGCCTGCCTCAGCAACGCATACAGGCGCCCGGCGGCGGCCAGATCGGCCTTCAGCGCCGCGCGGGCGGCCTCGGCCTCGGCATCCACGCCCCACAGCGATTCCTGATGGCGTTCATCCACCGTGGCCGCGGCCCAGACGGTTTCAAGGTCCGCCGGCCCTTCCAGATGATACAGCGCCAGCAACAGCGATTTCATCGCCCCCGCCGCCTCCACCAGCGCCGTGACCGCGAAAGGCTGCCAGCGCTCGGCCAGCGCGGCGGCGGCTTCCAGACTATCGGCGGGTTGATCCACGGGCATGATGCCGCTGGTGGGCTTCAGCCGAATGCCGAACCCCCTGGCGGCATGGGACAGCGGCTCATCCCAGGCACGGGCCTGCGCCGCCACCAGGCTGTCCGGCACCTCGGCCCGGTAACAGATCAGATCGGCGGCGGCATAATCGGCCAGCAGGCGGGCGGCCTCGTCCCGGCGCGGGCTGATGCGATCCAGCGCCGTATTGCTCAGCCGGGTCAGCGGCATGGTTTCAGGTACCAGGGTCTCCGCCTGCCGGTCCCACTCCTCCGCCACCGATTCGGCCAAAGGGCGACTGGGCAGGCGCAGCGGCGATCGCCCCGGCGTTTTCACGGGCCGCCCGTCCAGTTCAACGCGAAAGCCGTCCGCTTCCGTCGCCACCGCCACCTGGGTGTAAAATCGTTTCGCGGATTGTACGGTCATGCTGCCCTCATGCCCCTTTTGTGTCGTCGTCGGTATCGTCATTGCCGCCCGGCTGTCGCCCGCCCGCTGGCGTCCCGTGGGCATCAAGGGCGCGCTGGGTCTCCGCCATGCGGCGGCGCTCGGCGCGCGCGGTCTTGCGCCGGGTGCTCAGATGCTTGGTTTCCAGCCCGGTTTCGCTGCCAAAGCCACCGCCATAGGTGAAGCCCGCCGCGCGGGGGTCCTTCGGCTGATCCAGCCAGGCGCCATATCCCAGCAGACGGTTGCCCAGCCGGGGCACCCGGTAACACAGGGTGAAAAACAGGGCCAGCACGATAAAGGCCACCAGCAGCACCAGAAAGGTGCTGAGCGCCCGCCCGCCATCGGTGAGCGCATTTTCGAACAGATAGGTGGCCACGGCCCCCGCGCTGGCAAACAGGGCCAGCACCAGAAAGGCCGGGCGCGGGCGCCGCGCCTCCGCCGCCATGTGGCGGTCGGCCCGGCCCGCGCCCGCTGTCTTGGGTTCCTTGTCCGTCATGCCTGGCTGGTTTCCTTTCCGCGACACAGCAATTGGGTCACATGGGTAACGATTTCCGGGCGATCCGTGGCCAGCGCCTGCGCGCCCGCCGCCATCAGCCGGCCCCTGTCATGATAGCCCCAGCCCACGCCCAGGGCAAAGCACCCGGCGCCACGCGCCATGGCCATGTCATAGCCGGTGTCGCCCACCAGCACCGTGCTGTGCGGGGCGCCGCCCGCCTCCAGCATGGCCTGACGCGCCATGGCCGGGTGCGGCTTGGAGGGGTGGTGGTCCGCCGTCTGCAACGAAACGAAGCGGCCTTCCAGCCCGTGGGCGGCGATCACCCGGTCCAGCCCGCGCCGCGACTTGCCGGTGGCCACCGCCAGAACATGGCCCGCCGCCTCCAACGCATCCAGCGCGTCCAGCGTGCCGGGATAGAGCGCGTCTTCGCCTTCCGCTTCCGCCAGCCCGGCCAGATAGGCGTCGCGATAAGCGGCCACCATGCGATCAAGGGCGGGCGCGTCCAGCGTCGGCGCCAGGGTGGCCACCGCCTCCCGCACGCTCAGGCCGATAATGCCGCGCACGGCGCCGTCCGGCGGGGCGGGATGGCCCAGCGCCTCGAAGGCCCGCAGCATGGCCCGCACGATACCGGCGGCGCTATCCAGCAGGGTGCCGTCGCAATCGAAGATCACCACCGGGTTCGCGTCGCTCATCTGCGCCCCTTTTCAACCGCGTCTTCCTGCGTGAAAGGATCGGGGCCGTCCGCTTCCAGCCCCAGCATGGCCACGGTTTCGGCCATATGGTCCGGCAGGGGGGCTTCCAGATGCAGCCGCGCGCCCGCCGGCGTTTCCAGTTCGATAAAGCGGCTGTGCAGGTGCAGCTTCCGGGACAGCGTGCCCGACAGGAAAGCATCCTTGCCGCCATATTTGCCGTCCCCCACAATGGGGTGGCCCAGTTCGGCACAGTGCAGGCGTAATTGGTGTGTCCGCCCCGTCAGCGGCTTCAACGCCAGCAGGGCCGCCTTGTCCGCCGCCTTGTCCAGCATCTCATAATCGGTCACGGCGGGCTTGCCGTCGGCTGTCATGGCCATTTTTTCATGGCCCGCCCCGCCCTGCTTGCCGATACGGCTTTCCAGCCGCCCGCCCGGCTGCCGGGGCGCCCCCACGACCACCGCCAGATAGCGCTTGTCCGCCGTTTTGGCGCGGAACGCCGTGGTCAGCCAGCGCGCCGCCGCCGCCGATCGGGCCACCAGGATCACACCGCTGGTATCCTTGTCCAGGCGGTGTACCAGCCGGGGCCGCTCCGGCGCGTCAAAGCGCAGCGCATCCAGCAGGCCATCCAGATGCCGCCGGACCCCGGTACCGCCCTGCGTGGGCAGGCCCGGCGGCTTGTTCAGCGCGATCAGGTCGTCATTCCTGAACAGCACCCAGCCGCGCACCTCCTCGATCTGATCCGGGCCGAGCGTGGGCCGGGCGGGCTTTTTCATCGGTCGGGTTGTGGGCGGGTCCAGCGCGGGAATGCGCACCTCGCTGCCCGCCGCCAGCCGTTCCGCGCCCTTGACGCGGCTGCCATCCAGCCGGATCGCCCCCTTGCGCATCAGCTTCTGCACCTGGCCGAAGCCCAGCTCCGGCACCTGCTTACGGACCCAGCGATCCAGCCGCTGGCCCGCGTCCTGCGGTGTCACGGTCAGTATTTTCGGCGCACTCATATCAGTCCCCGTCCCAATGCCATGCCCGCAAAGGCCGCCCCGCCACCCAGCAGCAGGGAGCCCATGCCATAAGCGATCATCTGACCGGTCTCACCGCGCTCAAGCAGCAGCAGCAATTCCAGTGAAAACGTTGAAAACGTGGTGAAGGAGCCCAGAAAGCCCACCACCAGAAAAGCCCGCATTTCCGGCGCCACCTGCATTTTCCACACCAGCGTTGTCACCAGAAGACCGATCAGGAAGCTGCCCGCCACATTCACCGCCAGCGTACCGGCGGGAAAGCTGGTACCCAGCCCCGACATCACCAGCGCCCCCACATAATGCCGCGACACCGCGCCCAGCGCACCGCCCAGCGCGATCGCCAGTATGAATCCGATGGAAGGGGTCATGATGGCTGCTCCTCATTGCTGGACACGCCGAACACCCAGCCCTCCCGCGATGCTTCCGGCACGGTGGCCGGCGCCCGCCACAGGGCCGGGTCGCTCACTGCATGGCGCAAGCCGGCGGCGATGGCAAGGGCATCCACGTCATGATCGGTCAAATCGCCCGCCGCCGCATGGGGGGCGCTGCCCAGCGCGGCCAACACGGCAGCGAGCCCGCCGCGCCCGCGCACCTTGCCACGCCCGCCGCCCGCGGCGACGAAATAACTGGCGAACACCTCGGCCAGCACCAGTGGCGCCTGGTCCGGCGGATCAAAGGGCCATACGGCGATGCCCTGCCCCGCCGCCAGCCGGTTCAGCATCCGCATGGTGGACAGGGCCGACAGCCCCACCTGGCTTGGCCCCACCAGGTGAAATACGCTTTCGCAGCGGCCACGACCCAACCCGTTGCAGACGTGCTCGGCCACGCGCAGGCGCCGCTGGAACCGCGCACCGGGGCCGTCGGCCATGAAAAACAGGTCCCGGTGGCGGGCCACAAAGCCGCCGCCATACAGGTCCGCCCCATCCGGGCCGCAGGCATCCACATGGGCCCAGAGCGCACGCGGATCACATACATCCTCAAGCCCCGGCCCGAAACCGCGCCCCCGTGCCGGAAAGGCAAAGGCGCTGTCGATTCCCACCAATGTGCGCGACCCTCGCGGGTTCGCCGCCAAATCGCCCAGCCAGGCCATCACCTGCTTGCGGGACCAGTGCGCACCCCCATCGGGCGGCCCCACCAGCGCGGGCGCTGCCCCATCCGGCCCGCACCGGGCCACGCTGAGCCCCGGATGCCGCCGCCCGCGCGCGCCGGACCAGTCTATGCCAATGAAATGGTCGAAGCGGCCAGGCGCCCCTTTAGTCATCCCCGTCATCCCGGCGCGATGCCCGCACGCGCTCGAAAAAGGCGAGTCGCTTCTGCACGTCCCGCTCGAACCCGCGCGAGACGGGATTGTAATAACTTTCCCGCGTCATGCCGTCGGGGAAACAGTTCTGCCCCGATACGCCGCCCTCATGGTCATGGTCATAGGCATAACCCTTGCCATAGCCCAGATCCCCCATCAGCCTGGTGGGAGCATTCAGGATATGGGCGGGGGGCATCAGGCTGCCGGTCTTGCGGGCGGCGGCGCGGGCGGCCTTTTCCGCCTTGTAAACGGCGTTGGATTTGGGCGCCACCGCCAGATAGGCGACCGCCTGCATGATAGCCAGATCGCCTTCCGGGCTGCCCAGAAAGTCATAAGCCTGGCGCGCGGCCAGTGCCTGATGCACGGCTTCCGGGTCCGCAAGGCCCACATCCTCGCTGGCGAAGCGCACCAGACGGCGGATCAGATAATGCGGATCCTCGCCGCCTTCCAGCATTCGCGCCGCCCAGTAAAGCGCCGCATCCACATCAGACGCGCGCAGGGACTTGTGAAAGGCGGAGATCAGGTTGAAATGGCCTTCCCGGTCCTTGTCATAGGCGGGCGCGCGGCGTTGCAGCAGGGCGCCAAGGGCCGCACCGTCCAGCGCGCCGTCGCTGTCCCGGTGAGTGCTCATCAGGGTTTCCACCGCCGACAGCAGATAGCGCCCGTCCCCGTCCGCCATGGCGACCAGCGCGGCACGGCCATCATCGGTCAGCGGCAGGGGCCGACCCAGCGCCGCTTCCGCCCGGCCAAGAAGCTGTTCCAGCGCCTTGGGGTCAAGCGCGTGCAGCACCAGCACCTGCATCCGGGACAACAGCGCGCCATTGATCTCGAAAGACGGGTTTTCCGTGGTGGCGCCCACCAGCGTGACCGTGCCGTCTTCCACATAGGGCAGAAAGCCATCCTGCTGGGCCCGGTTGAAACGGTGGATTTCGTCCACGAAAAGCAGCGTGCCACGGCCCTGCTGACGGCGCAGGCGGGCGGCCTCAAAGGCTTTCTTCAGATCCTGAACGCCGGAAAAGATCGCCGATATCTGCTGAAAGGCATGGTCACCC
Source organism: Yunchengibacter salinarum (assembly GCF_037658235.1). Taxonomy (NCBI): domain Bacteria; kingdom Pseudomonadati; phylum Pseudomonadota; class Alphaproteobacteria; order Kordiimonadales; family Kordiimonadaceae; genus Yunchengibacter; species Yunchengibacter salinarum. The sequence continues at coordinate 173,282 of NZ_JBBJLN010000009.1, forward strand.
GCGTCGGCCAGAAGGCGGGCGATGGTGGTCTTGCCGGTGCCCGGCGGCCCCCACAGCAGCAGCGAGGCGATACGGCCTTCCCGCACCATGCGCCCCAGCGGCCCATCCGGCCCGACGATGTGGTCCTGCCCCACCACGTCTTCCAGCCGATCGGGCCGCAGGCGATCCGCCAAGGGGCGCGATCCGCCCCCGGTGGCATCGGTCCCGCCCTTTGGGCTGTCGCTGGTGAACAGATCGTTCATGGGCGCCTCAACGCGCCCGCCGACAGCGGAAGCTCTTGTCCGGCACGATCAGGCATTCCAGTTCCTGATTCCCCCGGCGCAGCCGATAGCTGTACCGGTCGGCATCCTGCGCCAGCACCTTTTCCAGGTTGGACACCCGCTCGATCGCCTCCCCGTTGAAGGCCAGTATGATATCCCCCGGCCTGAAAAAGCCGTATTTCGCCGCCGGGGAGCGCCGCGCCATGGCCGTGATAATCACGCCCCTGAGGAAGGGGTCGATGTGCAGTTCCTCATTGGTGGCAGGCGAAAGATTGGCCACGGCGACTCCGTTGAAAGGATGTTTGCCGCTGAGCTTGGTCTCGTTTCGGGACGGATCTTCCGGCGCCGTGGCCAGCGGTACGGACAGTTCCTTCAGCGCTCCCTCACTGAATACGCCGAGCGTGATCTCCTCCCCCGACTGGTGGGTGGCGACACGGAACCGCATACTTTCCTCATCGACGATCTCCTTGCCCGCCACGGCCAGGATCACGTCCCCCACCTTAATGCCCGCTTTTGCGGCGGGGGAGCCGGGATAGATTCTGTCCACCAGTACGCCGCCCGCCCGGTCCAGACCGAGCGAGCCTGCGATCTGATTGGTCACCGTCTGCCCGGCCACGCCGAGCCAGGGGCGCTCCAGCGTGCCATCGGAAAGCGCCGCCCGCAGAACGGAGCGCACCATGTTGGCGGGAATGGCGAAGCCGATGCCGCTGGACGTGCCGGTCTTGGAGAAAATGGCCGTATTCACCCCCAGCAGGCGGCCCCGCATGTCCACCAGCGCGCCCCCGGAATTGCCCGGATTGATCGCCGCATCGGTCTGAATGAAGAAGCCGAAATCGCTGATTCCCTTCTGGGTCCGGGCGCTGGCGGAAACAATGCCGCTGGTCACCGTCTGTCCGATGCCAAAGGGGTTGCCGATGGCCAGCACCAGATCGCCCACCTGCACCGCGTCCGAATTGGCGAAGCTCAGCGTGGGCAGCTTTTCATCGCCCGTATCGATGCGCAGAACCGCCAGGTCCGTGCGGTCATCCGCCAGCACCACCTCGGCATCAAACTCCCGCCGGTCGGCCAGCAGCACGCGGATTTCATCCGCGCCGTCCACCACATGATGGTTGGTGATGATGACCCCGCTGTCGCGTACGATCACCCCGGAGCCCAGCGAGCCGCGCACCTGATCTTCCGGCGGCAGGTTGAACCGGTCGCCGAAAAAGCGGCGAAAGAGCGGATCATTGAACAGGGCCGAGCGCTGCTGCTTCACCACCTTGCGGGTATAGATATTGACAACCGCGGGCGCCGCCTTTTTCACCAGCGGCCCGTAGGAAAGCTGGATTTCCGCGTTGGATTGAGGCAGGCGCCGGCCACCATCGCCGTCCCGGTCACTCTGGGCTAGCGTGGCCCCGCTTCCTGACAGAACGGCCCACAGAGCGAGCATGAAAACAGCGATACGACCATGAAGCATGAACGGAACTTTCCTCTTCGGGACAGGGATATTGCCTCCATATGGGAAGGCCGGGCCACAGCGCAAGGCCGCGACGGCAAAAGGGGCGCGCCCCCGGATGGAGCCCGCCCCTTGTCGCATGATCCGCACCGTAGCGCGGCGGAAGAACGCACGCCCCGCGTGCATCCGCTGGCCCTGGCTGTCAGGCCGCGTCTTCTTCCTGTTGTTCCGCGGTGGGGCCGCTATCCTGGCCCTTGGCGTCCTCGTTGCGGTCAACCAGCTCAATCACCGCCATGGGGGCGTTGTCGCCGTACCGATAGCCCGCTTTCAGGACGCGGGCATAACCGCCCGGACGGTCCTTGTAACGTTCGGCCAGCTCGTCGAACAGCTTGGTTACCAGATCCCTGTCCTGCAGGCGGGCAATGGCAAGGCGCCGATTGCTCAGGCCGCCCTTTTTGGCCAGAGTGATGAGTTTTTCCACCACCGGGCGAAGTTCCTTGGCCTTGGGCAGCGTGGTCACGATCTGCTCGTGCTTGAGCAGCGCCTGAGCCATGTTCATGAACATGGCCTTGCGGTGGCTTGATGTGCGATTCAGTTTGCGGCCGGCTTTGCGATGACGCATGGCTCGTCTCCTTCAGTCCCGTGTGGGCGGCGCTCCCGCGCGGCGCCACCAGGCGATTGGTCCCTAGTAGTCCTGTTCCATTTTCTTGGCCAGTTCCTCGATATTCTCGGGCGGCCAGTTCGGCAGTTCCATGCCAAGGCGCAGCCCCATGGTGGACAGCACCTCTTTGATCTCGTTCAGCGATTTGCGGCCAAAGTTCGGCGTGCGCAGCATTTCCGCCTCGGTCTTCTGAACCAGATCGCCGATATAGACGATATTGTCGTTCTTCAGGCAGTTGGCCGAACGCACGGAAAGCTCCAGTTCGTCAACCTTGCGCAGAAGCTGGCGGTTCACTTCCGGCTCGTCCTCGTCTTCACGCACACGGGCCTCTTCCGGCTCGTCGAAATTGATGAAGACGCTCAGTTGATCCTGAAGGATGCGGGCGGCATAGGCCAGCGCATCTTCCGGGGTCACCGTGCCGTCCGTTTCCACTTCCATGGTCAGCTTATCATAGTCCAGAACCTGCCCCTCGCGGGTGTTCTCCACCTTGTAGCTGACCCGTTTCACGGGGCTGTACAGGGCATCGACCGGGATAAGCCCGATCGGCGCATCATCAGGGCGGTTGCGATCCGCCGGCACATAGCCCTTGCCGCTGGAAACGGTAAGATCCATGTTGAGCGTGGCGCCCTCATCCAGATGGCAGAGTACCAGATCCTTGTCCAGCACCTCCACATCGGCGGTCTCGCTGATCTGACCCGCGGTCACCGGGCCGGGGCCCGTCGCCGTCAGGTGCAGGCGCTTGATGCCATCGCTGGTCACCCGCACGGGCAACTGCTTCACATTCAGCACGATGTCGGTCACGTCTTCCCGCACGCCGGAGACGGAGGAAAATTCATGCAGAACGCCCTCCACCTGGATGCTGGTAACCGCACCACCCTGCAGCGAGGACAGGAGAACCCGGCGCAGGGCGTTGCCCAGCGTCATGCCATAGCCCCGTTCCAGCGGCTCCACGACCAGTTTGGCCTTGCGCAGAGGATCGGCGCCCGGCTCGATGTTCAAGCCGTTGGGTTTGATAAGTTCTTGCCAGTTCTTCTGGATCACGATGAAACCTCGTATAAAAAGGTGCCGCAGGCGCGCGCGACCGCCCCCTTGTGGGGCGGCCCGCAACCCAATGCCGTGCTTAGACCCGACGCCGCTTGGGCGGCCGCACACCATTGTGCGGAATCGCGGTCACATCCCGGATGCTGGAAATCGCAAATCCGATCGACTGAAGGGCACGCAGGGCGGATTCACGCCCCGCGCCAGGCCCCTTCACTTCAACTTCCAGCGCCCTCATGCCATGGTCCTGTGCCTTTTTACCGGCATCTTCCGCCGCCATCTGCGCCGCATAGGGCGTTGACTTGCGAGACCCCTTGAACCCCATCATGCCGGCAGAGGACCAGGAGATTGCGTTACCCTGCACGTCCGTGATGGTGATCATGGTATTGTTGAAGGTGGCGTTCACATGGGCAACGCCATTGGAAATGTTCTTACGCTCGCGGCGCTTCATGCGCCCCTGTTCTTTTGCCTTTGCCATCTCTAGCAGACCCTTTTTCTGGTGGCCCTAAACGGCGATTCGTTTATCAAAAAGCCGAGTTCAACCGAGGTACTTATTTCTTCTTGCCGGCGATCGGAACGGCCTTGCCCTTGCGGGTGCGCGCATTGGTATGCGTGCGCTGGCCACGAACCGGCAGCTTGTTACGATGACGCAGGCCCCGATAGGACTTCAGGTCCATCAGGCGCTTGATGTTCATCGCCACTTCCCGGCGCAGGTCGCCTTCAACCGTATGGTCGCGGTCGATGGCCTCACGCAGGCCGACCACTTCCGATTCCGTCATCTGATGCACCCGGCGCTCCGCCGGAATGCCGAGTTCCGCACAAATCTTCTTGGCGGTGGTATGCCCGATCCCATGAATATAGGTCAGAGCGATTTCGACCCGTTTATTGGTCGGAATGTTCACGCCTGCAATACGCGCCACGACCGTTTCTCCTGATCTTTGTTCGTATGGTACAAACTTTTCCACGCATCCGTCGGACGCATTGAAGCCGGGGATTATAGGAATAACCCCTGCCCCGTCAACCGCCGACGAACAGTTTTTTAGCCGTCCAGGACGGCGTCGATTTCTGTTGCCACCGCGTCGATGGGCGCCATGCCATCAACCCGGCTCAACAAACCCTTTTCCTCATAGTAGGGCAGGACCGGCGCCGTATCCGCATGATAGGCCGCCAGACGTTTCTTGACCGTCTCCCGGTTGTCGTCCTTGCGCCGGGTGAACTCGGTCGCGCCGCAGACATCACACACGCCCGCCTTTTTCGGCGGCTTGGCGCTGTCGTGATAGCCTTCGCCGCACTCCCCACAGCTATAACGGCCCGCGATCCGATCCGCCAGCACGTCGTCATCAACGCGAATCTCGATCACCCGATCCAGGGTCCAGCCCAGGTCCGCCAGCATGTCATCCAGCGCCTCGGCCTGGGCGCGCGTGCGGGGGAAGCCGTCCAGGATAAAGCCGTTCCTGCAATCATCCTGCTGGATACGATCCCGGATGATGCCGATCATGATATCGTCGGATACCAGGGCGCCCGCATCCATGGCCGCCTTCGCCTGCTGGCCCAACTCGGTCTGATTGCGCACGGCGGCGCGCAGCATGTCCCCGGTGGACAACTGCACCAGACCGCGCTGCTTCTCCAGGCGCTGGGCCTGTGTGCCCTTGCCCGCACCCGGTGGTCCGAACAGAATTACTATCACCGGCGGCCCCCTTTCAGCTTGGCTTTCTTCAGCAGCCCCTCATATTGCTGCGCCATCAGATGGCTGTGAATCTGGCTGACCGTATCCATGGTCACGTTCACCACGATAAGAAGGCTGGTGCCGCCCAGATAGAACGGCACGGACGATTGCGAAATCAGGATCTCCGGGATAACGCATACCACCGACAGATAGGCTGAGCCGATCACGGTCAGGCGGGTCAGCACATGGTCCAGATATTGGGCGGTGCGCTTGCCGGGGCGGATGCCGGGCACATAACCGCCATGCTTTTTCAGATTGTCCGCCGTGTCGTCCGGGTTGAACTGAATGGCGGTGTAGAAAAAGCAGAAGAAGACGATCAGCACCACATAAAGCGCGATATAGAGCGGCTTGCCCGGTGCCAGATAGGCGGTGATCGCCGACAGCACGCCGCCGGTGGCGCCGCCCTGATCAAACCCGGCCACCGTGAGCGGCATCAGCAACAGCGAGCTGGCGAAAATGGGCGGGATGACACCGGCCATGTTCAGCTTCAGCGGCAGGTGAGAGCGATCGCCCTGGAACATCTTGTTCCCCTGCTGCCGCTTGGGATACTGCACCACCACGCGGCGCTGGGCGCGCTCGTTGAAAACAATGAACCAGATCAGCGCCACGGCCCCGATCAGCATGGCCAGCAGCACCGCCAGCGACATGGAACCCGCGCGGTTCAGCTCGAACGCCTGAGCCAGCGTGCCCGGCAGTTCGGCCACGATACCGGCAAAAATGATCAGCGAAATGCCGTTGCCGATGCCGCGCTGGGTGATCTGCTCACCCAGCCAGACCAGGAACATCGTGCCACCGATCAGCGTTACCACCGTGGTGAAACGGAAGAACCAGCCCGGGTCCACCACCACGCCCTGTTGCCCTTCAAGCCCGGCGGCCAGGCCATAGCCCTGCACCAGGGTGAGCAGCACGGTGCCATAGCGGGTGTACTGGTTGATCTTCTTACGGCCCTGCTCCCCTTCCTTCTTGAGCTGACCCAGCCGGTCGCTCATGGAGGTGAGGAGCTGCATGATGATGGAGGCGGAGATATAGGGCATGATGTTCAGCGCGATGATCGACATACGCTGCAACGCCCCGCCGGAGAAGGTGTTGACCACGTCCAGAAAGCCGCCGCGCATGTTGGAGAACATGGTCTCCAGCGCCGCGCCGTCGATCCCCGGCAGCGGCACATAGGTGCACAGGCGATAAACGACGAGCGCACCCAGCACAAACCAGATGCGCTTCTTCAATTCGCTGGCCTTCGAAAAGGAAGACCAACTGATATTGGCCGCCAGTTGCTCCGCAGCGGATGCCATAAGTGCCCTCTCCAGCTACCCGAAAAAGGACCGGGGCGACATCGCCCCGGCCCGGATCATTGTTACTTGCCCGTCACGGTGACGGACCCACCGGCCTTTTCAACCGCTTCCACGGCGCCCTTGCTGGCGCCGGTCACGGTCAGGGTCAGCTTGGCCTTGATCTCGCCCTTGCCGAGCAGGCGAATGCCGTCACGAACCCGTTTCACCAGGCCCGCTTCCACCAGCGCCTTTTCGTCCAGGCTGTCACCATCCTTGATCCGCCCGGCATCCACGGCCCGCTGAAGACGGCCCGTGTTCACCTCGGCGAACTCCTTGGGATTGATGGCATTGAAACCGCGCTTCGGCAGGCGGCGATAGATCGGCATCTGGCCGCCCTCAAAGCCCTTGATGGCCACACCGGAGCGCGCCTTCTGGCCTTTGTGGCCGCTGCCAGCGGTCTTGCCCTTGCCGGAGCCGATCCCGCGACCGACGCGGGTCCGCTCGCCGCGGGCACCGCTATTATCGCGTAGTTCATTCAGCTTCATCAGTTCTCTCCAACCTGCGCCCGCGGCGTTCAGTCTTCCACGCGCACCAGGTGCGCAACCTTGTTCACCATGCCGCGGACGGCGGGGGTGTCTTCAAGTTCGCGGGTGCGATTGATACGCCCCAGACCGAGCCCCTTGAGGGTTTCAGCCTGCCACGCCTGACGGCGGATCGGGCTCCCGGTCTGGGTTACGGTGATGGTTTTCTTGCTTGCAGCCATGGGTCCTTACTCCGCCTCAGCCTCGGCAACCGCGGCCTCGGCGCCCGGCTCCCGCTTGGTGTCACCGCGGCGGGCCACAATGTCCGCCACCTTCTTGCCCCGCTTGGCGGCGATCTGCCGCGGCGAGTTCTGATGCTTCAGGGCATCCATGGTAGCGTGGATCATGTTGTAGGGATTGGCCGACCCGGTGGATTTGGTCACCACGTCCTGGACGCCGAGCGCCTCGAACACGGCCCGCATCGGACCACCGGCAATGATCCCGGTACCCGGCTCCGCGGAGCGGATCAGCACCTTGCCCGCACCATGCCGACCTTTGATGTCATGGTGCAGGGTGCGGCCTTCCCGCAGGGGAACCCGGATCATGGTTTTCTTGGCCGCTTCCGTGGCCTTGCGGATCGCCTCGGGAACCTCCCGGGCCTTGCCGCTGCCGAACCCGACCCGGCCACGCTGGTCACCCACGACCACGAGCGCGGCAAAGCCGAACCGACGGCCACCTTTGACAACCTTGGCCACACGATTGATGTGGACCAGGTTCTCGACCAGTTCACTTTCTTCGCGATTTTTATCAGGGCGTGCCATTGGACATCCTTTTCCTGTGTCTCGTGATTAGAAGTCCAGGCCGCCTTCGCGCGCCGCATCGGCCAATGCCTTGACGCGGCCGTGGTAGATGAAGCCACCACGGTCGAAGACAACCGATTTGACGCCGGCCTGTGCCGCCCGCTCGGCAATCAGCTTGCCGACGCCGGTTGCAGCGTTGATGTTGGACGTCGCACCGTCCCGCAGGCTTTTGTCCAGCGTCGAGGCGGCGGCAACCGTCACCCCTTTGCTGTCGTCAATCACCTGCGCATAAATGTGCATGTTCGTCCGGTGTACCGAAAGGCGCGGCCGGTCAGCAGCCTTCTTGCGAAGTTGGCTGCGGGTGCGCGTGCGGCGCCGATCGAAAAGAGCTTTTCCAGAAGCCATTATTGCCACCCGTTACTTCTTCTTGCCTTCCTTGCGGAAGATATATTCGCCTTCATATTTGACCCCTTTACCCTTGTAGGGTTCCGGCTTGCGCATCTCGCGGATTTTCGCGGCGGTTTCGCCCACGAGTTGCTTGTTCATGCCGGCGACCACCACGGTGGTCTGATCCGGGGTCTCGATGGTAATGCCTTCCGGCACCGGAAACTCGATGTCGTGGCTGTAGCCGAGCTGCAGATTGAGCGTGCTGCCCTTCATCTGAGCGCGGTAGCCCACACCACTGAGCTGCAGCTTGCGGCTGAAGCCCGTGGTGACACCATCCACCAGGTTCTGCACCATGGTCCGCTGCATACCCCACATGGAGCGGGCACGCTTGGTCTGGTCCTTGGGCGCCACCGTGATGGCATCGTTTTCCTGTGTGACCGTGACTTCCGGCACGAAGGACATGGACATTTCGCCCTTGGGCCCTTTTACCGAAAAGTCCGCACCGTCCAAGGAAACGGTCACACCAGCCGGTACGGCGATGGGTTTTTTACCGATACGGGACATTGGATTACCCTTTCCTTGTCACTAAAGCACGGTGCACAGGATTTCACCGCCCACATTGCTCTCCCGCGCTTCCGCGTCGGACAGAACACCCTTGGGCGTGGAAACCACGGAGATACCGAGGCCGTTGTGAACCCGCGGCAGATCCTTCACCGAGCTGTAAACCCGGCGACCGGGCGTGGACACGCGGCGGATGGTCTGAATGACCGGCTGCCCCTCGTGATATTTGAGCTGAATATCCAGCTCCGCCCGGTTGTTGGAAATCTCCCGCTTCTCATAACCGCGGATGAAGCCTTCCCGCTCCAGCACGTCCAGAATGCGCTCCCGAACTTTCGAGGAGGGCGTGGACACATTGGCTTTGCGGGCCTGAAGGCCGTTGCGGATGCGCGTCAGCATATCGCTGATCGGATCGGACATCGACATGTGTTCGTCCTCCTTACCAGCTGGACTTCACGATGCCGGGCACCTGGCCTGCGGACCCAAGGTCACGCAGCCCGATCCGGGACATCTTGAATTTGCGATAATATCCACGCGGGCGCCCGGTCACTTCACACCGGTTGCGAACCCGCGTCTGGGACGAATTGCGCGGCAGCTTTGCCAGCTCCAGCGATGCCATCCACCGGTCTTCCTCCGGCAGCGACTTGTCATAAATCTTCGCCTTCAGCTCGGCGCGCTTGGCAGCATATTTGCTGGCCAGGCGCTGACGGCGCTTGTTCTTTTCGATGGCGCTTTTCTTTGCCATTTCTAAACCCTCCTTGGCCTACTGACGGAACGGCAGATTAAAGCCCTTGAGGAGCGCGCGCGCTTCCTCGTCCGTCTGGGCCGTGGTGCAGATCACGATGTCCATACCCCGAACTTCGTCGACCTTGTCATAGTCCACTTCGGGGAAGACGATTTGTTCCTTGACGCCGAGCGCATAATTGCCGCGCCCGTCAAAGGACTTCGGGGAAACGCCCTGAAAGTCCCTCAGCCGCGGCAGGGCGATCGTCACCAGCCGGTCAAGGAACTCGTACATACGTTCGCGGCGCAGTGTGACTTTCACGCCGAGCGCCATGCCCTCACGCACCTTGAAGCCGGCAATCGACTTGCGGGCCCGCGTGATAACCGGCTTCTGGCCGGCGATCCGGGTCAGTTCCTCGGCGGCGTTGTCCACCTTTTTGCGGTCAGCGACCGCTTCGCCCACGCCCATATTGATCACGACCTTTTCAAGCCGGGGGATCTGCATGGGGTTCTTGTACCCGAACTCTTCGGAAAGCGCGTTCCGAACAGTTCCTTCATAGAGTTCGCGCATACGCGGCATCGCATTAGCCATCAATCATCTCCCCGGACTTCTTGGCGAAGCGGACCTTCTTGCCGTCGGCTTCCTTGAAACCGACTCGCGTCGGCTTGCCGTCTTTGGGGTCCTCAATCATGAGATTGGACAACTGGATGAGCGCTTCCTTGGTCTCGATGCCACCGGCGGAGACCTGGCTGGGCCGGTTGTGCTTCTTCACCAGATTGACGCCGGATACCAGCGCCCGGCCCTCCTTGGGCAGCACTGTCTGGATTTCGCCGCGCTTGCCCTTGTCCTTGCCGGCAATCACGACGACCTTGTCGCCTTTTTTCAGCTTTGCGGCCATTACAACACCTCCGGTGCCAGCGAGATGATCTTCATCTGCTTTTTCGCACGCAGTTCACGAACCACCGGGCCGAAGATACGGGTACCGATCGGCTCGTGGTTCTTGTTGACGAGGACGGCCGCGTTGCGGTCAAAGCGAATGCTGGTGCCATCGGGGCGGCGCAGTTCCTTTGCCGTCCGAACGATAACAGCGCGATGCACGTCACCTTTTTTCACGCGACCCCGCGGGATCGCTTCCTTAACGGAGACGACAATGATGTCGCCTACTCCGGCCGTTTTCCGTTTCGATCCACCAAGGACCTTAATGCACTGCACCCTCTTGGCCCCGGAGTTATCGGCCACCTCGAGGTTCGTCTGCATTTGAATCATGGGTTTGACCCCTTGTTATTGCGGCTGAGCGAAAAGCGCCCCTGACCAGTCCCGCACGGGACTAGCCGGACACCACCCGCCAGCTCTTCAGTTTTGAAACGGGACGGCATTCCTCGATGCGAACATCGTCCCCAACCTTTACCTGGTTGTTCTCGTCGTGAGCGTGGAACTTCTTAGTCCTACGCACGATTTTGTCAAGGATCGGATGCCGTTCCCGGCGCTCCACCCGCACAACGACGGTTTTATCGCCCTTGTCGCTGACCACGGTCCCTTGCAATATACGCTTCGGCATGGGTGTTTCTCCTTACCCCTCGGCCTGCTGGCCGAGAATCGTCTTGATCCGTGCGATATCCCGACGGATTTCCCGGACGCGAGCCGTGTTCTCAAGCTGGCCGCTTGCCGCCTGAAAGCGCAGATTGAACTGCTCTTTCTTCAGGCCCGCCAGCTCATCACGGAGCTCGTCCGAGGTCTTGGCACGAAGATCTGCTGCCTTCATTGCTCTCACTCCGCTCTAATGCATCCGGGTGACGATACGCGTACCAACCGGCAGCTTCGCGGCGGCGCGTTCAAACGCCCCGCGTGCCAGTTCTTCGGACACGCCGTCAATTTCAAACATGACACGACCGGGCTTTACCCGGGCGGCCCAGAATTCGGGGGCCCCTTTACCCTTACCCATCCGAACCTCGGTGGGCTTGGAGGAAACCGGGACATCCGGGAAGATCCGGATCCAGACCTTGCCGGCCCGCTTCATGTGCCGGGTCATGGCACGGCGGGCGGCTTCGATCTGGCGGGCCGTGATACGGCCCGGGTCCATGGCCTTCAGACCATACGAGCCGAAGGTCACTTCGGTACCGCCCTTCGCCTTGCCGTGGATACGGCCCTTGTGCGCGCGGCGGAATTTGGTGCGTTTCGGTTGCAACATGGCGTCTTGCTCCTAAATCGGCCTCACGCTCAACGGCGAGAGGGGCCGCCAGCTTGCTGTGCTTCATTGATGCGCCGCTCATGGGCCATGGGGTCGTGTTCCATGATCTCGCCCTTGAACACCCAGACCTTGATGCCGCAAACGCCATAGGCGGTATAGGCCCGGCTGACACCATAATCGATGTCCGCACGCAGGGTATGCAGCGGCACACGGCCTTCGCGGTACCATTCCGTGCGCGCGATCTCGGCACCGCCAAGACGGCCACCGGCATTGATGCGCACACCTTCGGCACCGAGCCGCATGGTGTTCTGCACCGCCCGCTTCATGGCCCGACGGAACGCAACGCGACGCTCAAGCTGCTGTGCCAGATTGTCGCCGATGAGCTGAGCATCCAGTTCCGGCTTGCGGATCTCGACGATGTTCAGGCTCACCTCGGCCGTGGTCAAGCCGGCCACCTTGCGGCGCAGCTTCTCGATATCGGCGCCCTTCTTGCCGATGATCACCCCCGGACGCGCCGAATAGATGGTCACGCGGCATTTCTTGGCAGGCCGTTCGATCACCACGCGGGAGATGCTCGCCTGGGCCATTTCCTTCTGGATGAAGGACCGGATGCGCAGATCCTCGTGCAGCAGGTCGGCGTATTCCTCGCCATCGGCGTACCAGCGTGATTCCCAGGTGCGGTTCACACCCAGGCGCAGACCGACGGGGCTTACTTTCTGACCCATTATGCAGTCTCCTCAACTTCGCGCACGACGATGCGCAGACGGCTGAACGGCTTCAAGATCTTGCCGACCCGGCCCCGCGCCCGCGGACGGAAGCGCTTCATGACGAGCGCCTTACCCACGGTGGCCTCGGCGACGACAAGACTGTCGACGTCCAGATTGTGATTGTTTTCGGCATTGGCGATGGCGGATTGAAGAACCTTCCGCACATCACCCGCGGCGCGGCGCCGGTTGAATTCAAGCGACGTCAACGCTTTCTCAACCGACATACCGCGAATGCTGGCCGCCACCAGGTTCAGTTTCTGGGGCGAGCCGCGAAGCGTCGTGGCGGTGGCCACTGCTTCGGTATCCGCCAGACGGCGTTTTGCAGCTTTCTTGCCCACGGTTACTTCCTCTTCGCTTTCTTGTCCGCGGCGTGGCCGTAATAGGTGCGGCTCGGCGCGAACTCACCCAGTTTGTGGCCCACCATCTCTTCCGTCACATAGACGGGGATGAACTTCTGCCCGTTGTAGACATTGAAGGTCAGACCGACGAACTGCGGCATGATGACCGAACGACGCGACCAGGTCTTGATCGTCGCGTTGGTCTTGCCGCTTTCAACCGCCCCGTCCACCTTTTTCAGCAGGTGCATGTCCACAAAGGGGCCTTTCCATACGGATCGTGCCATGACGAGAGACTCCTTAGCGCTTCTTGCGGTCGTGGCGCGACCGGATGATGAGTTTGTCGGTCGCCTTGTTGGTGCGGGTCCGCTTGCCCTTTGTGGGCTTGCCCCACGGCGTCACCGGATGGCGACCGCCGGAGGTGCGACCCTCACCACCACCATGCGGGTGATCGACCGGGTTCATGGCTACGCCGCGCACGCTCGGACGGCGCCCCAGCCAGCGGCTGCGCCCCGCCTTGGCGAGCTTGATGTTCTGGTTGTCCGGGTTGGACACGGCGCCCACCGTGGCAAAGCACTCCTGGCGCACCAGCCGCACCTCGCCCGAATTCAGACGCAACTGGGCATAGCCACGGTCGCGCCCGATCAGTTGGGCATAGGCACCGGCGGCACGGGCCAGTTGCCCCCCCTTGCCGGGCTTCATCTCCACATTGTGGACGATGGTGCCCACGGGCATCTTGCGAAGCTGCATGGCATTGCCGGGCTTCACGTCCGCCTCAAGGGCCGCCACCACCTGATCACCCGGCGCCAGGCGCTGGGGTGCCAGGATATAGGACAGCTCGCCGTCCTCATATTTCACAAGAGCGATAAAGGCAGTGCGGTTGGGATCGTATTCCAGCCGCTCCACCGTGGCCGTCATGTCCAGCTTGGCGCGCTTGAAGTCGATCTTGCGGTAGGTGCGCTTGACACCCCCGCCACGACGCCGCGCGGTGATGCGACCGGTGTTGTTCCGGCCGCCCTTGGACGTCAGACCCTCGGTCAATTTCTTGACCGGCTTGCCGCTGTGAAGCCCGTCGCGCTTCACGATCACCAGGCCACGCTGTGCCGGTGTTGACGGCTTATATTGCTTGAGTGCCATGGGTTATACCCCCGTCGTCACGTCAATGCTGAACCCGTCTTTCAGCGTCACCATCGCCTTCTTGACATTGGGGCGACGCCCCGTAATGCCGCGGAAGCGCTTGGTTTTGCCTTTACGGTTCAACGTGTTGACCTTCGCCACCTTCACATCGAAAAGCCCCTCGACCGCTGCCTTAATTTCCGGCTTGGTCGCATTGCGGGCCACATTGAAGGTCACCTGATTGTTCTCGGAGCCAAGGGTCGCCTTTTCGGTGATGACCGGGCTCAGGATCACGTCATAATGCTTGAGCTCAGTCATTTCAGCCTCTCCTGAAGTTTGGCGACCGCAGCCTTGGTGAGAACCAGCGTGTCGCGACGGATGATGTCGTACACATTGGCACCCTGGCTCGGCAGTACGTCCACGGTGGGCAGGTTTGCCGCCGCGCGCTTGAAGCTGTCGTTCACCTCCGCGCCGTCAATGATCAGCGCGTTGATGGCACCAAGCTTTTCCAGCCGAACCTTCAGGTCCTTGGTCTTGCCGCTGTCCAGCTCGGCGCTGTCCAGCACGATAAGCTTGCCTTCGGCCTGTTTGGCGCTGAGCGCCGTCTTCAGGCCGAGTTCGCGTACCTTTTTCGGCAGCTTGTGGCCATGGTCCCGCGGAATCGGGCCAAAGGCACGACCGCCACCCACAAAGATGTTGGACCGCCGGGAACCGTGGCGTGCGCCGCCGCTCCCTTTCTGGCGACCGAACTTCTTGCCGGTGCGCGACACGTCGGAACGGAACTGAACCGCATGGGTTCCCGCCCGGCGCTTGGCAAGCTGCCAGTTAACCACCCGGTGCAGAATGTCTGCCCGGGGGGTGACGCCGAAGATGGCGTCATCGAGATCGATGTCGCCGCTCTCGCTGGCGTCCAGTGTGAGAAGTTTCGTCTTCATGACGTTATTCCTCGTTCTCGGTGGCCGGTGCCTCGGCGGGCGCATCCTCGCTCGGCGCCGCATCGGCGGCAGCGGGGGCGTCAGCCATGCGGAAAGCGGCCGGTTTCGGCGCGTCTTCCGGCAGCTCGGCCTTGACGGCGTCGGACACCAGAAGCCAGCCCTGCTTGGCACCCGGCACACCGCCGCGCACCAGAAGCAGGCCGTCTTCGGGCCGTGCGTCAACCACTTCAAGATTCTGCACCGTCACGCGACGATCACCCATGTGCCCGGCCATCTTCTTGCCCTTGAACACCTTGCCGGGGTCCTGGCATTGACCGGTGGAGCCATGGCTGCGGTGCGCCACGGATACGCCGTGGGTGGCCCGCAGACCGCCGAAATTGTGGCGCTTCATGGCCCCGGCAAAGCCGCGACCCTTGGTGGTGCCCACAACATCGATCTTCTGGCCCTTGACGAAGTGATCCGCCGTCAGTTCGGCGCCCACGTCAACCAGGTGATCGGCGTCCACGCGGAACTCGACCAGCTTGGCACGGGGCTCCACCTCGCTCTTGGCGAAATGGCCGCGCATCGGCTTGGTGACGTTCTTGACCTTGGCCTGACCCGCGCCCAGTTGCAGCGCGGTATAACCGTCTTTTTCTTCAGTGCGATGTGCAACGACCTGCAGCTTGTCCAGCTGGAGAACCGTCACGGGTACATGGCGCCCTGCGTCATCGAAGACGCGGGTCATGCCCACTTTTTTTGCAATCAAACCCGTACGCATGGCGCTCATCCCTGCAGCTTGATTTCGACATCGACGCCAGAGGCGAGGTCGAGCTTCATCAGCGCGTCCACGGTCTGGGGCGTCGGGTCCACAATGTCCAGCAGGCGCTTGTGAGTCCGCATCTCGAACTGCTCACGGGCCTTCTTGTTGATATGCGGCCCCCGCAGCACAGTGAACTTCTCGATTCGGGTCGGCATCGGAATCGGCCCGCGGACCATGGCGCCCGTACGCTTGGCTGTATTGGCGATCTCGCCGGTGGCCTGGTCCAGGACCCGGTGATCAAACGCCTTCAGCCGAATGCGAATATTTTGCGCTTCCATCGTTCTTTACCCATAAAAAGCCGCCGTCGCCGGATCAGGGCGACGGCAGCGGATCAATAACCGTTAGTCGAGGATCTTGCTGACCACGCCGGCGCCGACGGTGCGGCCACCTTCGCGGATGGCGAAGCGCAGGCCGTCTTCCATGGCGATCGGGGCGATCAGTTCCACGGTCAGGTTCACATTGTCGCCGGGCATCACCAT